>NZ_KV823892.1:0-54340 GCF_001815995.1 Dietzia sp. HMSC21D01
GGCGTTCTGCCGGGCGATCGCCAGCGCGGCCGGGTGCGCGGCCGGCGCGGGGCCGTCCTTGCGCGGTGTCTGCTTGGGCGAGGCGCTGTCGGACTCGCCGTTGCCCTTGCCGTTGCCGTTGCCGCCGCGACGACGGCCGCGCTTGGCGCCCGGCTCGTCGGCGTTGTGCGACTCGGTGTGGAGGGGGTCGGCGTGGACGATCAGACCGCGACCCTGGCAGTGCTCACACGGCGTGGAGAACGCCTCGACCAGACCGGTGCCCAGCTTCTTCCGGGTGAGCTGGACCAGGCCGAGCGAGGTGACCTCGGAGACCTGGTGGCGAGTGCGGTCGCGGCCGAGGGCCTCGGTGAGGCGGCGCAGCACGAGGTCGCGATTCGCCTCGAGGACCATGTCGATGAAGTCGATGATCACCATGCCGCCCACGTCCCGCAGACGCAGCTGGCGCACGATCTCCTCGGCGGCCTCGAGGTTGTTCTTGGTGACGGTCTCCTCGAGGTTGCCGCCGGAGCCGGTGTACTTGCCGGTGTTGACGTCGATGACGGTCATGGCCTCGGTGCGGTCGATCACCAGGGAGCCACCGGAGGGCAGCCACACCTTGCGGTCGAGCGCCTTGGCCAGCTGCTCGTCGACCCGGTGGGTCGCGAACACGTCCACGTCGGGGTTGTCGTGGCGTTCGAGCCGGTCGACCATCTCCGGCGCCACGCGCGAGACGTAGCCGTGCACCGTGTTCCAGGACGTCTCGCCCTGGATGACGAGCTTGGAGAAGTCCTCGTTGAACAGGTCGCGGACGACCTTGACCAGCAGATCGGGCTCCTCGTACAGCGCGACGGGCGTGCCGGAGCCGGACTCGGTGCGCTTGGCGGCCGCCTCGGAGATCTCGGTCCACTGCGCGGCGAGCCGCTCGACGTCGCGACCGATCTCCTCGGCGCTGACGCCCTCGGCGGCGGTGCGGATGATGACGCCGGAGCCCTCGGGCACGACCTCCTTGAGGATCCCCTTCAGGCGGCGCCGCTCGGTGTCGGGAAGCTTGCGGGAGATGCCGGTGGAGTTGCCGTCGGGGACGTAGACGAGGAACCGGCCGGCCAGCGAGATCTGGGTCGACAGGCGGGCGCCCTTCTGACCGACGGGGTCCTTGGTGACCTGGACCAACACCATGTCGCCGGACTTGAGCGCCTGCTCGATGCGCCGCGCCTTTCCGCCGAGTCCGGCGGCCTCCCAGTTGACCTCGCCGGCGTAGAGCACGCCGTTGCGGCCGCGTCCGATGTCGACGAACGCCGCCTCCATGCTGGGCAGGACGTTCTGCACGCGGCCGAGGTAGACGTTGCCGACCATCGAGCGGGCGGACTCGGTGGTGACGAAGTGCTCGACGAGCACCTTGTCCTCGAGGACGCCGACCTGGGTCATGAGGCCCTTGCCGTCGGTGCGCTGCTTCTCGCGTACCACCATGACGCGGTCCACGGCCTCGCGGCGGGCGAGGAACTCGGCCTCGGACAGGATCGGCTGGCGGCGACGGCCGGCCTCACGGCCGTCGCGTCGACGCTGGCGCTTGGCCTCGAGTCGGGTCGAGCCGGTGATGCCCTGGACCTCGTCGGAGGACGTGCTGGAGTCCTGTCCCGCGCGCCCGGTGCGGCGGCGTGGGTCGCGCTCGTGAACCTCGGTGTGGGGCGGGTCGTCGCTGGAGGTCTGGGCGTCGTCGGCGCCGGAACCCCCACCACGACGACGACGACGGCGACGCCTCCTCGAGCCCGACGGGGCGCCCGAGGAGTCGTCGGACTCGTCCGCGTCGTCGTCTCCGGACTCGTCCTGCCCGTCGGCGTCGTCGGCCGTCCGGTCCGCGGCGTCGTCGGAGCGGTCGCGGCCGGTCCCGCGGGCGGCCGTCGCGGCGTCGTCGGACGCGTCTGCGCCGTCGGTGTCTCCGGAGGACGCCGCGGTGGCGGCGGTGCGGTCGTCGGCGTCGTTGTCGTCGTCACCGGTCACGTCGTCGGATCCGGCGGCACCCGCGTCCGGACCGGAGGTGGTGTCCTGGCCGTTCTGCTCGTCGCCGCCCTCACCGCGCCCGCGGCCGCGGCCCCGACGGCCACGCCGACGACGACGGGTTCCGCCCTCACCGGAGTCGGACTGTTCGGTGGAGTCGGGCTGGGCAGTGGGGTCGGACCGCGTGGCCGAGTCGGACGGCGCCGTGGAGTGCGACTGCCCTGCCGAGTCGGACCTTTCGGTGGCCGCGGCGGTGTCCTCGGGAGAGAGGAACAGGGGGGAGAACGAGGGGGTCGCGGTGGAGCGACGTCGACGATTCCCGGGCTCGGCGGCGCCGACCTCGCCGGTGACGATCGCGATCTCCGGCAGCGGCGGCCGGTTCCTCGCGTCGGTCTTCCCACCCCCGGTGCGGGCGGCATCCGAGCGGGTGTCCTCGGCCGGGACGGTGTCGTCGGCGGTCCTCGCGGCGCTCTTCTCCGCCGCGGTGGCCTTCTCGGCGGTCTTCTCGGCGGTGGTCTTGCGCGCCGGGCTCTTCCGGGCGGGCGTCTTCCGGGCGGATCGGGTTTCGGCCGTCTCCCCCTCGGCCGTCTCCCCCTCGGCGGGGGCCACGTCCGCTCCCGTCGCCTCGGCGGCCGTCGTGCGCGCCGGGGCCTCGTCCGCAGGGACCTTCTCCGCAGGTGCCTTCTTCGCCGCGGACTTCTTGGCGGCCTTGCGCGCCGGGGCCTTCTTCGCGGGCGCCTCCGCGGCAGGAGCTTCCGCGGCAGGAGCCTCCGCCGCGTCGGAACGGCTGTTGAACCACGTCAGCAGCACGTCGCGGGTCACGCCGGACTGGGCGCTCTTGATCTCCACCCCGATCCCGGCCATGGCGGCCAGGAACTCCTTGCTGGTCATGCCCACGGCCTTGGCCGCGGCGTGCGCGCGCATCCTCTCGGGCAGCGCGGCGAGGTCGTCGATGGTCAGGTTCGGATCCGACACGTGTCTCCTCCGGCCGGACTCCGGGCGCGATCACGTCACCGGGAAACCGGTGACCCACGCCGCCGCACGGGGTCGGGCGTCTTCTGGTCTCGGCCCCGCCGTGGCGGGGCAACGTCTTGTGGTCCGCGGTACCCGGACGAATCGGGCCGCGGGTGGCGGGCGCCCGTTCCGGGGCGGACTGGTGGTCCACTCGCCAGGATGGGCTCCGATCATTCTCCCACACCGGGCGCCGGAACGTCGCCGTCCGGGCACCACGAAATGGCGACGCGCCCGTCGGGACGGGGGCCGACGGGCGCGTGGGCAGCGTCGTCGCTGCAGGAGGTGGCGGGAGCTACAGACCGGGGAACCAGAGCGCGATCTCGCGCGCCGCCGACTCCTCGGAGTCCGAACCGTGGACGAGGTTCAGCTGGGTCTCGAGGCCGAAGTCGCCGCGGATGGAGCCCGGGGCGGCCTTCTCGACGGGATCGGTGCCACCCGCGAGCTGCCGCCACGCGGCGATCGCGCGGGGCCCCTCGAGGACGCCAGCGACCACGGGACCGGAGGTGATGAACTCGAGCAGGTCGCCGTAGAACGGACGCTCGGCGTGCTCCGCGTAGTGCTCGGCCGCGGTCTCCTGCGGCACCCGCCGCATGTCCATGGCGACGATCCTGAGCCCCTTGGCCTCGATACGGGACAGGATGGTGCCGGTCAGGCCGCGCTCGACTCCGTCGGGCTTGATGAGGAAGAAGGTTCTCTCGGTCACGGCGGCAATGCTACAAGCACATACGCGGGCGGGGTCGCCCGGCGGGGCCGCTCAGTCGTGCTGACTGGGCAGGTATCCCCCGGCCATCCGTCCCGCGAGGTCGCGGCGCAGGAACAGGATGTACGCCCACACGGTCGCGAACAACAGGCCGGAGACGCCCATCGACCAGTGCACGGCCCATCCCGCCACGGCCAGGGCCGCGAGGGTCAGATTCATCGGGATCGCCCAGGGTTTGCGCTGGAGTCCGCTGGCCACGAGCATCGCGATCGCCAGCAGACTGACGAACCACACCTTCCACGGTTGGAAGTGCGCGCCGTCGTCGAGCCGTGCGATCACCGTGAGCACCAGGCCGATGACGATCGCCTCGAGCACCAGGGTCCCCGCCATGATGCCCCGCAGGCCCTTCCACGGGTCCACCGACGGCTCGTGTGCGGTGCCCCGGGGTCCGGGGGTCGGGTCGGTCACTGTGCGTCCTTTCCGAACAGACTGCGGGCGGCACCGGCGGTCACCACGGAGCCGGTGACGAGGACGCCGACTCCGGAGACGTCGTCGTCCGCGGTGGGGTCCGGGACGCCCACGAGATCCAGGGCGGCGCTGACCGCGTCGGGCAGGGTGTCCACCACGTGGACGCGCTGCGCGGTGAACCGCTCCTCCGCGATCCGGGCCAACTCGTCGAGTTCCATCGCGCGCGGTGACGCCGAGCGGGTGACGACGACCTCCTCGACCACGGGCTCCAGCGCCGCGAGGAAGGCGTCGGCGTCCTTGCCGTCGAGCATGGCGACCACGGCGACCAGCCGCTTGAAGTCGAACTCCGAGGTGACGGCCTCGGCGAGCGCGCGACCCCCGTGGCCGTTGTGGGCCGCGTCCACCAGGACGGTGGGGCTGGAGCTGAGCCGTTCGAGACGGCCCGGGTTGTCGACCGCGGCGAAGCCGGCGCGGACGAGTTCCGGATCCAGCGCCCTGTCGGGCCCGGCTCCGAAGAACGCCTCGACCGCGGCCAGGGCGGTCGCCGCGTTCTCGGCCTGGTGCTCGCCGAACAGGGGCAGGAACACCTCGGGGTACTCGCCGCCGAGCCCGCGCAGGGTTAGCTGCTGTCCGCCCACGGCGAGACGCCGCTCCACGACATCGAACTCGGAACCGAGGCGCGCGACGACCGCGCCGACCTCGACCGCGCGGCGGATCAGCACCTCCATGGCCTCGGGCTCCTGGCGGCCGATCACGGCGACCGGGTCCCGCGGCAGCAGGTCGTCGGAGGGTCCCGGCTGGATGATCCCGGCCTTCTCCCCCGCGATCGTCGCGAGGTCCTCGCCGAGGTACTCGGTGTGGTCCAGGCCGACGGGGGTGATGACGGAGACGGCCGGCCGCACGACGTTGGTGGCGTCCCAGGTCCCGCCCATCCCCGTCTCGATCACCGCGACGTCGACGGGAGCGTCGGCGAACGCGGCGAACGCCATCGCTGTGAGCACCTCGAAGTAGCTCATCCGCGGGCCGCCCGCCTCCTCGGACCGCTGGTCGACCAGGTCGAAGTAGGGCTGCAGCTCACGGTAGGTGTCGACGAAGGTCCGCGCCGTGATCGGCTCGCCGTCCATCGCGATGCGCTCGGTGACGCTCTGCAGGTGCGGGCTGGAGTTGCGCCCGGTGCGCTGGTGGAGCGCCCGGAGCAGCGCGTCGATCATCCGGGTGACCGACGTCTTGCCGTTCGTCCCGGCGACGTGCACCACGGGGTAGGCGTGCTGTGGGTCGCCGAGGATCGAGGTCAGCTCGGCGATCCGGTCCAGGCTCGGCTCGAGGCGGGACTCGGGCCAGCGGGTGGCCAGGTTCTCCTCGACCGCCGCGAGCTCGGCCGTGTCGGCCTGCCACTCGGGGCTGCCCACCTCGGGGATCGGGCGCGGCGGCAGGTGGTCGTCACCGTCGCTCTCCTCGTCCCCCGGGATGGGCCCGCCCAGTGGTACGCCCGACACGAGCCCGTCCTCGCCGAGCATCTCGGCGACGTCCTCCTCGGTCGGGGTGTCCCATCCCTCCTCCGGATCGTGGGGCGGGAGCCACTTGCGGTCACTCACGCGGAGCCACTCCCCGCCGGCATCGTCTCGAGCCGGGCGGTGATCCGGGCGACCTCGGCCTCCGCCAGGTCACGCCTGGCACGGATCTTGTCGACGACGTGGTCAGGCGCCTTGCCCAGGAACGCCTCGTTGCCGAGCTTGGCGCCCGTGGTCTCGAGTTCCTTGTGGGCCGCCGCGAGATCCTTCTCCAGGCGACGCCGCTCGGCGGCGAGGTCGATCGTCCCCGACGTGTCGATCTCGACGTCCACCGTCGACAGGCCGAGCCGGACCTCGAGCGACGCCGTGGCGGTGAAGTCGTCCGCGGCCGGCGTGAGGCGGGCGAGCGAGGCCACCTGGTCGAGCAGGTCGGCCGGCAGGTCCGCGCCGTCGACGCCACCGATACGCGCCGGCACGCGCTGACCGGGCTTGAGGCCCTGATCCGAGCGGAACCGGCGGATCTCCGTGACCAGCGTCTGGGCGTCGCCCACCCGCCGCACCGCGTCCGAGGCGTCGTCGGCCGGGACCACGTCGGTCGGCCACGGCGCGATCACGAGCGATTCACCGCCGGTGAGGGCGGTCCAGAGGGTCTCGGTGACGAACGGGATCACCGGGTGCAGCATCCGCAGCAGCACGTCCAGGACGTGGCCCAGCACGAGCCTCGTCCGCTCGGCCCGCTCGGAGGCGCGGGACTCGTCGTCGTTCCCGAACTGGACCTTCGCGAGCTCGAGATACCAGTCGCAGACCTCGTCCCACGCGAAGTGGTAGAGGGCCTCGCACGCCTTGGAGAACTCGTAGCGCTCCAACGCCTCGTCGACGGTCTCCCGCACCTGCCCCAGACGGTGCAGGATCCACCGGTCGGCGTCGGTGAGATCCGCGGCGTCGGGCACCGGACCGACCTTCGCGCCGTTCATGAGCGCGAAGCGGGTGGCGTTGAAGAGTTTGGTGGCGAAGTTGCGCGAGGCCTGCGCGGAGTCGTCGCCGACGGACAGGTCGCCGCCGGGGTGCGCGCCTCGCGCCAGCGTGAACCGCAGTGCGTCCGCGCCGAAACGGTCGACCCAGTCCAACGGGTCGATACCGTTGCCCTTGGACTTGGACATCTTCTGACCGTGCTCGTCACGGACCAGCCCGTGGAGGAACACGTCGGTGAACGGGACCGTGCCGGGCGCGGCCTTGTCGCCGCCGAGCCGGCGGCCCACGAACGTGCCGAACATCATCATCCGCGCCACCCAGAAGAACAGGATGTCGTAGCCGGTGACCAGCACCGACGTCGGGTAGAAGCGTTCGAGGTCGGCGGTGCGCTCGGGCCAGCCCATCGTGGAGAACGGCCACAGCGCGGAGGAGAACCACGTGTCGAGGACGTCGGCCTCCTGCGTGTACCCGGCGGGCGGCTCCTCGTCGGGGCCCACGCACACCACCTCGCCGTCGGGCCCGTACCAGATCGGGATCCGGTGGCCCCACCACAGCTGGCGCGAGATGCACCAGTCGTGCATGTCGTCGACCCAGTCGAACCACCGCGGTTCCTGGCTCGTCGGGTGGATCACCGTGTCGCCGTCGCGGACCGCGTCGCCGGCCATCTTCGCCAGTTCCTCGACGCGGACCCACCACTGCAGCGACAGGCGCGGCTCGATCGGCTCCCCGGACCGCTCCGAGTGACCGACCGAGTGCAGGTAGGGCCGGACCTCCTTGACGATCCGCCCCTGCGCCGCCAGGTCCTCGCGGACCGCCGCACGTGCCTCGAAACGGTCCATGCCGTCGTAGCGGGTGCCGGTGCCCGTGATGTGGCCGGTGGCGTCCATGATCGTGGGCATCTCGAGCCCGTGACGCTGGCCGATGGCGAAGTCGTTGGGGTCGTGTGCCGGCGTGACCTTGACGGCACCCGTGCCGAACTCCGGGTCCACGTAGTCGTCGGCGACCACACGCATGGTCCAGCCGTCGCGGAACGGATGCGGGATCTCGGTGCCCACCAGATGCGCGTAGCGCTCGTCGTCCGGGTGGACGGCGATCGCGGTGTCGCCGAGCATGGTCTCGAGACGGGTCGTGGCCACGACCAGGTGCGGCTCGGAGTCGTCCATCGAGCCGTATCGGAAGCTGACCAGCTCGCCCTCGACGTCGGAGTACTTGACCTCGATGTCGGAGATCGCGGTCTGCAGCGTGGGCGACCAGTTGACCAGTCGCTCCGCGCGGTAGATCAGCCCTTGGTCGTAGAGTTCCTTGAAGATCGTCTGGACGGCCCGGGACAGGCCCTCGTCGAGGGTGAACCGCTCGCGCGACCAGTCCACGCCGTCGCCGAGGCGGCGCATCTGCTCGCCGATCGTGCCGCCGGACTCACGCTTCCACTCCCAGACCTTCTCGATGAAGGCCTCACGACCGATCTCGTGCCGGTCGATCCCCTCGTCGCGGAGCTTCCGGTCCACCAGGGTCTGCGTCGCGATGCCGGCGTGATCCATGCCGGGCAGCCACAGCACCTCGTACCCCTGCATGCGCCTGCGCCGGGTGAGCACGTCCATGAGGGTGTGGTCGAGCGCGTGGCCCATGTGCAGACTGCCGGTGACGTTTGGCGGGGGTAGGACTACCGAGTACGCGGGCTTGCCGCTGGATGCGTCGGCCTCGAAGTAGCCGGCGTCCACCCAGCGCTGATACAGCTCGGCCTCCACCTCACCTGGGTTCCAGGAGGCTGGCAGGGCGTCCGCGCGGTCGGCGTTCGGAGGGGAAGCGGCTGGAGTGGTCACCCGGCCATCTTAGGCCGTCCTCCGAACTCGCCCGAAACACGGTGAAACCGGTTCGACACACCGGACACGTGGCTTTCTGCGCGTCGCTGTCGGAGAACATCGTCTGCAGAAGGAACCCACCATGGAGCACACCGGACATCACGCGGCGGAGACGCTGGAACGCGGACTGGGGAGGCGCGGGTTCCTGCGGGCAGCCTTCGCCGTGAGCGCCGCCGCCGGGGCCGCGGGCATGGCCGGGTGCCCGCACGCGCCGACGGTGGGTGCGCATACCGCGCCGGGCACCTCGGGGCCCCTCGCCACTCGGGCGTCACGCGTACGCCCACCTGTCCGCGGCGTCGGACTTCACGGTGTCGAGGGTCGGTGGAGGATCGCGGGGTCAGTCCGCCAGGCCGAGAGCGCGCACAGCGTCCCGCTCGGAGACCAGTTCCGCGACCGAGGCGTCGATGCGGGCCCGCTGGAAATCGCTGATCTCCAGGCCCTCGACGACCTCCCACTCGCCGCCCCGGCTGCGGCACGGCAACCCCGTCACCACACCGGGGACCGTGCCGTACTCGCCACCCGACGGCAACGCGACGGTGGTCCAGCTCTCGCCGGACGTGCCACGCACCCAGTCCCGCATCTGGTCGACCGCCGCACCGGCCGCGGAGGCGGCCGACGACGATCCCCGGACTGCGATGATCTCGGCGCCGCGGCCCGCGACGCGCGGGATGAAGGTGTCGGCCAGCCACTCGGGGTCGAGCCCGGCGGTGACTGGTTCGCCCCCGCGCGTCAGATAGGTGACGTCGGGGAACTGGGTCGCGGAGTGGTTGCCCCAGACCACCACCCCGTCGAGCTCGGACACCCGGGCCCCCAGCCGCGTTGCCAGCTGGCTCAGCGCGCGGTTGTGGTCGAGACGCATGAGCGCGGTGAAGCGTCCGGCCGGGACGTCGGGCGCGTGACGGTGGGCGATGTACGCGTTCGTGTTGGCGGGATTACCCACGACGACCACGCGGATGTCGTCGGCAGCGTGGTCGTTGATCGCCCGCCCCTGTTCGCGGAAGATCGCCCCGTTCGCGGTGAGGAGATCGGCCCGCTCCATGCCCTTCCCGCGCGGTCGGGCACCCACGAGGAACG
The DNA here is from genome assembly GCF_001815995.1 of Dietzia sp. HMSC21D01. Taxonomy (NCBI): domain Bacteria; kingdom Bacillati; phylum Actinomycetota; class Actinomycetes; order Mycobacteriales; family Dietziaceae; genus Dietzia; species Dietzia sp. HMSC21D01. The sequence continues at coordinate 9,573 of NZ_KV823892.1, forward strand.
CCGCGTTCGCGCCGTCGAACGCCTCTGTCACGTCGTCGGTGATCTCGATCGAGTCGACCAACGGCAACGCGCAGTCCTCGATCTCCATCGCCACTCCCTCGGCGGCGACCACGGCCGACGGGATGTCGAGGAGCCGTAGGCGGACCGGGGTGCCCGGCCCGAAGACCAGGCCGGACGCGAGCCAGAACAGCAGCGAATAGGCGATCTTGCCGGCCGCACCGGTGACGGTGACGGTGACCGGGGTGTTGGTGTTCATATCCGAGGGCCTCCCGGGGACGACGACGGGGTCGGCCCCTACAGTAGTGAGAATCCGACCCCGTACCGTGTGCCCGCTCGTCGACCTCGTCCGCACCGCCCGGCGGGCGAGCGGGCGGGCGGAGTTCCCCGGCGCGCGGAGTTGCCGGGCGGGCGGCGCTGATCAGGCGTGGACCGGCGCAGCCGTCTTCTGACGGACCTCGTCGATCGTCACGTCGGGCGCCAGCTCGACCAGGCGGAAGCCCTCCTCGGTGATGTCGAGGACGCACAGATCGGTCACGACCCGCTGGACGCAGGCCTTTCCGGTGTACGGGAGGGTGTTCTCCTCCATGAGCTTGAGACCGCCCTTGCGAGTGACGTGGTCCATCATCACGATCACACGGCCGGCACCGTGGACGAGGTCCATCGCACCGCCCATGCCCTTGACCATCGCGCCCGGGATCATCCAGTTGCTCAGGTCGCCGTGCTGCGAGACCTGCATCGCGCCCAGCACCGCCACGTCGACGTGGCCGCCCCGGATCATGGCGAACGAGTCCGAGGAGCCGAAGAACGCCGCGCCGGGTGCGGCGGTGATCGTCTCCTTGCCGGCGTTGATCATCTCGGGGTCCAGCTGTTCCCGGGTCGGATAGGGGCCAACGCCCAGGATCCCGTTCTCCGAGTGGAGTGTGACACGCACTCCCTCGGGGAGGTGGTCGGGGATCAGCGTCGGCATCCCTATGCCGAGGTTGACGTACTGGCCGTCGGTGAAGTCCGCGGCGATCCGGGCGGCCATCTGCTCATGGGTCCAGCTCATGACTGATCCTCCCCGTTGCTGCTGAGCTTCTCGATCTCCACGCCGGTCTCCTGGCGTCCGACCTCGACGATGCGCTGGACGTAGATGCCGGGCAGGTGGACGTCGGCGGGGTCGATCTCACCCTCGCAGACGACCTCCTCGGCCTGGACGATCGTGACCCGGCCGGCCATGGCCCCAGTCACACCAACGGGCGGTCGCCGCACAGCGGTCCGGCGCATTCGGCGAGGAGATCGTCCCGGTCACCGTCCCGCAGCGCAAGGGCGACGACCTGGTCGTGGACACCGACGAACACCCGCGTGCGGACTCCAGCGTGGAGGCGCTTGCTGAGCTGCGCCCGATCATGGGACGTGCGGACTCCGAAGCCACAGTCACCGCCGGCAACGCCTCCGGTCAGAACGACGGCGCCGCGATGTGCGTGGTGACCACCGCCGACAGGGCGGCAACTCTCGGCCTGACCCCGATCGTGCGTCTGGCCTCCTGGGCCGTCGCGGGCGTCGCCCCGGAGACCATGGGCATCGGTCCGGTCCCCGCGACCGCCAAAGCACTCGACCGGTTGGGACTCACGCTGGCCGACATGGACGTCATCGAACTCAACGAGGCGTTTGCCGCCCAGGCTCTGGCCGTCATGCGTGAGTGGGACATCGATCCGGCCTCCGAGCACCTCAACCCGCACGGTTCCGGCATCTCTCTCGGCCACCCCGTCGGCGCGACCGGTGCCCGGATGCTCGCGACCCTCTCCCGCGAAATGGTCCGCCGGGACGCGCAGTGGGGCCTGGAGACCATGTGCATCGGCGGTGGCCAGGGCCTCGCCGCCGTGTTCGAGCGGGTCTGACGCCGACGCCGCGACCGCAACCGCCCACCCGCGCGCAGCCCCCCGGGAAGGCCGCGCCCGGGCATTACGCCAGCGCACCTCGCGGGGGTCGCGCTGCGCCTTCGACTCGCGCTGGCGGAAAGGTCCGTTCCCGCAGCGCACCCCCGGGATTTCCGTACGGAGAGGCAGCGTGAGCCGAAGAACCAGCGCACCTCGCGGAGGTCGCGCTGCGCCTATGCCCGCGGTAGTCGCGGAGGGGAGGCACCGACTGGCTCACCCGGTGCCCGGAACAACGCACCCGCCGCCGGGACGTCCTGGGAAGCGACGACGCCCCGGGGGGTGGACCGCGTGTTCCGCGCTCCGCCCCGGGGGCGTCCGACATGTCGCCGTCAGCCGTCGATCCGGGACGGGTGCCGGGTCAGGGCCATGACCTCGATGTCCATGAACGGGAACAGTGGGAGTTCCTGGAGGATCTCGTGGAGCTCGTCGCCGGACTCGACGTCGAAGATGCTGATGTTCGAGTACTGGCCGACGATGCGCCAGAGCTCACGCCACTTCCCGGACCGTTGCAGCTCCTGGCTGTAGGCCTTCTCGCGCGCCACGGTCTCGGCGCGGACCTCCGGGTCCAGGTCGTGCGGGATCCTGACGTCCATGCGGACGTGGAACAGTGCCATTGTCGGCCTCTCCTTCTTGTCGGTGGTGTGGGTCGGGCGCTTGTCAGTGGTGGGTCGGGGCGGTCATCAGCGGCGGGTGAACCGCTCCACCGCGTCGTGGTCGGGCTCCACGCCCAGGCCCGGTCCCTCCGGGAGGTGTACGCGGCCCTCCTCGTAGCGGATCGGCTCGGTGACGTACGTCTCGGCCAGCAGCAGCGGGCCGAAGAGCTCCGAGCCGTAGTTGAAGCCGGGCTCCGCGCAGGCCAGGTGCAGTGAGGCGACCGTGCCTATCGGCCCCTCCAAGGACGTCGCCGCGTGGCAGGCGATCCCCGCTGCGCGGGCGACCGCCACGGCCTCCTTGCCGCGGGTGAGCCCACCGAGCTTGGTGGTCTTGACCGCGATTACCCCGGCCGCGTCCCGACGGGCGACCTCGAGCGCGTCGTGCGGCGACTGGACCGACTCATCGGCCATGAACTGCACCGGCAGCGACCGGTTGAGCTCGGCGAGCACCTCGACCTGCTCGGTGGGGGTCGGCTGCTCGATGAGCTCGATCCCGGCCTCCACCAACGCGGGCAGATGCACATTGGCGGTGAACCGGTCCCAACGGGCGTTGATGTCCACCCGCAGACCGGCGCGACCGTTCAGCCGATCCGCGAGCGCGGCGATGCGGGCCACGTCCTCCGCCGGCTCCAGCGCGCCCATCTTCACCTTGAAACTGCGGTGACGATCCGCCGCCAGCAGCTCGTCGATCTCGGCGACCATCTCCTCGAGCGGCATGGCGCCCAGCGCCCAGGTGCACTCGATCGAATCACGCACCGCGCCGCCGAGCAGCGAGCGAACCGGCACGTCCGACGACCGGGCCCACGCGTCGAACATCGCGATCTCGAGGGCGGCCTTGGCGAAGCGGCCGCGGGCCACTACGCCCTCCATCGCCTCGATCACGGCGGGGATCTCCTCCACCCGCCGGCCGGTCAGCTCACGCCGAGCGCTCGCGGGGCTCCTCCTCGGAGACCGGGACGATCGTCGGGAGGACGTTGTCGCGCACCGTCTCGCCGGTGACCACCACGCGGGCGACGTCGTCGCGGCCCGGGATGTCGTACATCACCGGCAGGAGCACCTCCTCCATGATCGCACGCAGACCACGGGCGCCGGTGCCGCGAAGGATCGCCTGATCGGCCACTGCCTCGAGCGCGTCCTGCGTGAACTCGAGCTCCACGCCGTCCATCTCGAACAGGCGGGCGTACTGCTTGACCAGCGCGTTCTTCGGCTCGGCGAGGATGTTCACCAGGGCCTCGCGGTCGAGGCTCGTCACGGTCGCCACCACGGGCAGGCGCCCGATGAACTCCGGGATCAGGCCGAACTTGACCAGGTCCTCGGGCATGACCTCCGAGAAGTTGTCCGTGGTGTCCAACTCGTTCTTGCTGGCCACCTCCGCCCCGAAGCCCAGGCCCTTGCGGCCCACCCGGTCGCCGACGATCTTCTCGAGACCCTGGAACGCGCCGGCCACGATGAACAACACGTTGGACGTGTCGATCTGGATGAATTCCTGGTGCGGGTGCTTGCGCCCGCCCTGCGGCGGCACCGACGCCTGTGTCCCCTCGAGGATCTTCAGCAGCGCCTGCTGGACGCCCTCGCCGGACACATCCCGCGTGATCGACGGGTTCTCCGCCTTGCGGGCGATCTTGTCGACCTCGTCGATGTAGATGATGCCCATCTCGGCGCGCTTGGTGTCGAAGTCCGCGGCCTGGATGAGCTTGAGGAGGATGTTCTCCACGTCCTCGCCCACGTACCCGGCCTCGGTCAGCGCCGTGGCGTCCGCGATCGCGAACGGCACGTTGAGCATCTTGGCGAGGGTCTGCGCGAGGTAGGTCTTGCCGCAGCCGGTCGGGCCCAGCATGAGGATGTTGGACTTGGCCAGCTCGACGCCGTCACCACGCCCGAGGGCCGCGCCGACGCGGATACGCTTGTAATGGTTGTAGACGGCCACCGCGAGATTGCGCTTGGCCGCGTCCTGACCCACCACGTACTCGTCGAGGAACGCGTGGATCTCGGCCGGCTTCGGCAACGCGTCGAGACCCGCCTCCTGCGACTCGTCGACCTCGGACTCGATGATCTCGTTGCACAGCTCGATGCACTCGTCGCAGATGTAGACCCCGGGACCGGCGATCAGCTTCTTGACCTGCTTCTGGCTCTTCCCACAGAAGGAACACTTCAACAGGTCGCCGCTCTCACCCACACGCGCCATGAGTTCTACGTCCTCGCATTCCGGGGGCGCCGATGTCACGCCCCGTAGTCGACGGTACGCGGAAGCGGCCACGAAAGCCGCCCCGCGCGATCAGTTCATTGCACCCGACGGCCCACCGCTCCCCCGAGCGGCGCGCCGCCGCCGCGTCAGTTGCCCGCCGACAGCTTGCGGTAGTCGAACACGGTGTCGATGATGCCGTAATCCTTGGCCTCCTCGGCCGTGAGGATCTTGTCGCGGTCCGTATCCTTGCGGATCTGGTCGGCGTCACGACCGGTGTGCCGGGCGAGGGTCGTCTCCATGAGACGACGCATCCGCTCGATCTCCGCAGCCTGGATCTCCAGGTCCGAGACCTGACCCTGGATGCCGCCGGTGGCCGGCTGATGGATGAGGATGCGGGCGTTGGGCAACGCTGCCCGCTTGCCCTTCGTGCCGGCCGCCAGAAGCACGGCCGCGGCCGACGCGGCCTGCCCGAGGCACACCGTCACGACGTCCGGGCGCACGTACTGCATCGTGTCGTAGATCGCCATGAGCGACGTGAACGAGCCGCCCGGCGAGTTGATGTACATGGTGATGTCGCGGTCCGGATCCTGGCCCTCCAGGACCAGGAGCTGGGCCATGATGTCGTTCGCCGAGGCATCGTCGACCTGGGTACCCAGGAAGATGATGCGCTCCTCGAAGAGCTTGTTGTACGGGTTGGACTCCTTGACGCCGTAGCTGGAGTGCTCGACGAAGGACGGGAGAATGTAGCGCGAAGACGGCAGTGAGGTCATCGGGGACTCCGTGGTCGTGTGCGGGACTGGACGGTCGGCGGGAGCGCTCCCGCCGGGGAAGGACTCGATCACGACGGCGAGGACCCGCCGGACTGGGACGCACGCGAGATCACGTGGTCGACGAAGCCGTACTCCTTGGCCTGCTCGGCCGTGAACCAGCGGTCGCGGTCGGAGTCCTCGGTGACCTGCTCGAACGACTGACCGGTGTGGAAGGCGATGAGCTCGGCCATCTCACGCTTGGTCGCCGCGAACTGCTCGGCCTGGATGGCGATGTCCGCGGCGGAGCCACCGACGCCGGCCGACGGCTGGTGCATCATGATCTTGGCGTGCGGGAGGGCGTAGCGCTTGCCCTTCGTCCCGGCCGCCAGCAGGAACTGGCCCATCGAGGCGGCCAGCCCCATGCCGTAGGTGGCCACGTCGCACTCGACGAACTGCATGGTGTCGTAGATGGCCATGCCGGCCGTCACCGAGCCGCCGGGCGAGTTGATGTACATCGCGATGTCGCGGGAGGGATCCTCCGCGGCGAGCAGGAGCATCTGCGCGCATAGGCGGTTGGCGATGTCGTCGTCGACCTGGGAGCCCAGGAAGATGATCCGCTCCTGCAGGAGACGTTCGTACACCGAGTCGCCGAGAGTGAGTCCGTGGGACCCCGGCGAGTTGAGGGCGGGCTGTGTCGAACCGGGCTGAGCCGCTGAACCGTTCTGGGCCACGGGGAACCTACCTTCGCTCATCGTCTTCACCGCTCGCGCGGCGCCCGGCCGACCGGTGGCCGGGGAACCGTTACGTCAAACACTAACCAACGCCGGGGACGGAACCGTCCCGCCGGGGCGGGTGTTCGCTCTCAGCGTCGGCCGACCCCGCTCTCCGCCGGGGCAGCCCCTGACGAGGAGAGGGCCGGGGACCACGCGTGGTGGTCCCCGGCCCCCGGGTGCGACTGGGCGTACCGATCAGGCGTCAGTGCCCTCGCGCGACTCGTCGGCGGAGTCGGTCGCCTCATCGGCGGCGTCCTCGTCCGAGGCGTCCTCACGGGTGCCGAAGAACTCGGAGGTGTCCACGACGTTGCCCTCGGCGTCCTTGACGGTGACCTGCTGGATCACGTCGGCCAGGGCCTTGGAGCGGCGGACGTCGGAGAACAGCGAGCCGAGCTGGCCGGCCTGCTGGATCTGCTGCACGAACTGGTTGGGGTCCATGCCGTAGCGCTGGGCCTGGAACAGGATGTGCTGCGTGAGCTCCTCCTGCGAGACGTCGGTGGAGGCCTCCTCGGCGACCGCGTCCAGCAGGAGCTGGCTACGGATGGCACGGGCGGTGGCCTCGAGCGTCTCCACATCGAAGGTCTCGCGGTCGGTGCCCTCCGCGGCGAGCATGGAGTTGATCATGTCGTCGTCGTGCGCGGCATCGCCGAAGATCGAGTGCAGCTGCTGATGCGCCTCGGCCTCGACGAGGGCGTCGGGGGTCGGGACGTCGGTGGCCTCGAGGAGGGCGTCGAGCACCTTGTCGCGGATCTCCCCGGCGAGGCCGGCCTTGGCCTGCTGGGCGACCTTCTCGGTGAGATCGGCGCGCAGCTCCTCGAGCGTGTCGAACTCGCTGGCCATCTGGGCGAACTCGTCGTCGGCCTCGGGGAGCTCGCGCTCCTTGACCGACTGGACGGTCACCGTGATGACGGCCTCCCTGCCGGCGTGCTCACCGGCGACGAGCGAGGAGGTGAACTCCTTGGACTCGCCGGCCTTGAGGCCCTCGGCGGCCTCGTCGAGCCCCTCGATGAGCGTGCCCGAACCGAGCTCGTAGGACAGGCCCTCGGTGGAGGCGTCCTCGACCGGCTCGCCGTCGACGGTGGCGGCCAGGTCCACGGACAGGAAGTCGCCCTTGGTGGCGCCACGCTCGACGCCCTTGAGGGTGCCGAAGCGGGCGCGGAGGTTGTCGAGCTCGGCGTCGACGGCGGCGTCGTCGGTCTCGGGCGCCTCAACGGTGACCTCGAGGTCTTCGAACTTCGGCAGGGTGATCTCCGGGCGGACGTCGACCTCGGCCGTGAACTCCACGACGTCGTTGTCCTCGAGCTTGGTGACCTCGATCTCCGGCTGGGCCAGGACCACGAGCTCGTGCTCGTCGACGGCCTGGCTGTAGCGCGCGGGGATCATGTCGTTGATGACCTGCTCGAGGACGGCCGGGCGACCGATCCGCGACTCGAGGAGCTTGGCCGGGGCCTTACCGGGACGGAAGCCCGGGATGTTGACCTGGCCGGCGAGCGACTTGTAGGCCTTGGCGAAGTCCGGCTCGAGCTCCGCGAACGGCACCTCCACGGTGATCTTGACCCGGGTCGGGTTGAGCTGCTCGACAGTGCTCTTCACGGTGATGTTCTCCTAGGAAGTCTTCTGGGGGTTCGTGTCTTTCGGCTCCGCTGGTCGGGATGACAGGATTCGAACCTGCGACCCTCCGCTCCCAAAGCGGATGCGCTACCAAGCTGCGCCACATCCCGGTGGGTCGCGCGGCCGACCACCCCGCTGTCACGCACGGGAAATCCGCCGGGCCGCCAAACCAACTCGCCCAGTGTACGACAGGCCGACCTCGGCACCGATTCCGACTTATCGGCCCGGAAGTTGGGAGCGTCGCGTGGCGTCCGGTAGTGTTGTCACAGCGTGAGCGGGACCCGGGGGAAAACCCCAGGTCAGGCCGCCGACGCGGGTGTAGCTTAATGGTAAAGCCCCTGCCTTCCAAGCAGGATACGCGGGTTCGATTCCCGTCACCCGCTCCACAGAGAGCCCCGCCCGTCCCCACCGACGGCTCGGGGCTTTTCTCGTCCATGCTCTTCTGCCGGGGCCCAGACGCTCCCGCAGATGGCGTCTCGCGCGCCTGCCTCACCGGCCCAGCCGCAGCCGCCTTTCGCCACGGCGTCTCGCGCGCCTGCCTGACCGGCCCAGCCGCAGCCGCCCCTCGCCATGGCGTCTCGCCCCTACCCCGGTGCGCGCCAGACGCCATGGTCGCGCGCGGCTGCGTCTCCGGCAGCGGGCCCCCTCCCGGAGGCTGGGCCGGCGCCCCGCCCGGTTCTGCCGAACCGCGTTCGCCGACCCTCGACCCGCCCGGTCAGCCGCCGCGACGACCCGGTTGGCAGGTGGGACACCAGTACAGGGTCCGCGCCTCCATCGCCTGCTGACGAACCTCGTCCCCGCACACCCGGCATTCCCAGCCGTCGCGTTGATAGACGTAGTTGCGCGGCCGGTCGGCGCCCCGCCTCGGCACGTCGCCGTGGTCGTGCTCGGGACGGATGGTGTGGATCGCTCCGGTCCGGACCCCGATCTCCATCAGCGCGACGAGGTCGTCCCACACGGCGTCGAACTGCGCGCGATCGAGCTCCCTGCCGGGAAGGAACGGGTCGATCCCGTGTCGGAAGAGCACCTCGGCGCGGTACACGTTGCCGACGCCGGCCAGGATCTTCTGGTCCATGAGCAGGGCGCCGACGGGCCGCGCGCTGCGCGAGATCCGGGCCCAGGCGCGCTCCGGCTCGGCGTCCGGGTCGAGGGGGTCGGGGCCCAGTCGGTCGCGTACGTCGCCGACCTCCGCCTCGGCGATCACCTCGCACCGCGTCGGCCCGCGCAGGTCGACCCAGTGTGCGGGGCCGCCGTCGGCGATCGCACCCACCCTCATGCGGACCTGCCCGACCGGAGCCGGCGGGGCCTCGCCCTCGGGGACCAGGTGGGTGTCGAAGAACCCGTACAGGCCCAAGTGGACGTGGACGGCGAGGCCGCCCTCGTAGTGGTGGAAGAGGTGCTTGCCGACCGCCGTGGCGCGCTCGAAGTACCGTCCGTCGACCACGACATGGTCCGCGAACCGGCCCTGGGGGCTGGACACACGGACGGGCCCGCCTGCGAAGTACTCGGTGTGCAGGCGGGCCAGCCGGTGGAGGGTGTGCCCCTCAGGCACGGTGAGGCCCTGGATCGGCGGATTCAGACACGGCGGGAATCAGGCGCGGCGGGACTCGAGCGCGGTGGAGCTCAGGCGCCGGGGACCGCGGGGGCCTCGCCGGTGCGCTCGTACTCGGCGAGGATGTCGATGCGCCGCTGGTGTCGCTCGGCTCCCGACCACTCCTGGTCGAGGAACGCGTCGACGATCGCCAGCGCCTCCTCCTGCGAGTGCATACGCCCGCCGATGCCGATCAGCTGCGCGTTGTTGTGCTCACGCGCGAGCCGGGCGGTCTCCACGCTCCACGCGAGCGCACAACGGGCGCCGGGCACCTTGTTCGCGGCGATCTGCTCACCGTTGCCGGACCCGCCCAGGACGATCCCGAGGCTGCCCGGGTCGGCGACGACCTTCCGGGCGGCGTCGATGCAGAACGCCGGGTAGTCGTCCTCGGCGTCGTAGGTGTGGGCGCCACAGTCGACGACCTCGTGGCCGGAGCCCTTCAGATGCTCGGCGATGACGTTCTTGGTCTCGAAGCCGGCGTGGTCCGCTCCCAGGTAGATGCGCATGGCGGCGATTCTGCCACGCCCCGGGTGCGCCCACCCCCGGGGCACCGGTGCCGACAGTGCCGCTCAGTCGAACCGCGGATCCTCCGTGCGGCTGCGCTTGAGCTCGAAGAAGTAAGGGAACCCAGCGAGCAGCGCGGCACCGTCGAACACCCTGCCGGCCTCCTCGCCGCGCGGGATGCGCGTCAGGACGGGCCCGAAGAAGGCCACCCCGTCGACATGGACGACCGGGGTCCCGACCTCGTCGCCCACCGGGTCCATGCCCCGGTGGTGGGAGGCGCGGAGCTCGTCGTCGTACTCATCGGTCCCAGCTGCCGCGGCGAGGTCGGCGTCCAGGCCGGCCGCCTGGAGCGCCTCGGTGATGACGGTCGGGTCCTCGACGCCACGACCCTGGTCGTGGATGCGGGTGCCCATCTCGGTGTACAGCGGCCCGAGGACCTCCTGGCCGTGGCGCTTGGCGGCGGCGATGGCCACGCGCACAGGGCCCCACCCGAGCTTCATCTTCTCCAAGTAGTCCTCGGGCAGGTCACGGCCGTCGTTGAGCACGGACAGGCTCATGACGTTCCACGTCACGGAGATGTCACGGACCTTCTCGACCTCGAGGATCCAGCGGCTGGTGACCCACGCGAAGGGGCACAGCGGATCAAACCAGAAGTCGACGGAACGGGTGGTGGACTGCGTACTGGAGGTCATGTCCCCATCCTCCCCGTCCGGCGCGCGTGCCGCCACTGGCGCTTATGTGTCGGGTCCGGGTGGTAGGACTGGTGCGGTAGCCGAACCCCCACCGAACCGAGGTCCCACTGATGCGCTTGCTCAACCTCACCCGCGCCGACGCCGCCGCGCGGTCGGACCTGCTCAGCGTCGAGTCGTACGACGTGGAGATCGACCTCACCGACGGCAGTGGCGGGCCCGGGACCGGCACGTTCCGCTCGCGCACCGTGGTGCGGTTCTCCTGCGCGCGCCCGGGCGCGGAGACCTTCATCGACCTGCGGTCCGCCGTGATCAGGTCGGCGGTCCTCAACGGCCGGGAACTGTTCCCGGCCGGGGAGGAGAACCGGTACGACGACGAGGAGGGCCTCACCCTTCCGGACCTGCAGGAGTCCAACGAGCTCGTGGTGGACGCCGATCTGGCGTACACCACGACCGGTGAGGGCCTGCACCGGATGGTCGATCCGGCGGACGGGGAGGTCTATCTCTACTCCCAGTTCGAGACGGCGGACGCCAAGCGGGTCTTCGCCTGCTTCGACCAGCCGGATCTCAAGGCGAGGTACACGCTCACGGTGACGGCACCGGAGAAGTGGGTCGTGGTGGCCAACACGCTGGCCGAGGAGTCACCGGCGGAGGGCGGCGGCGTGGTCCACCGCTTCGCGCCGACCGAGATCATGTCCACCTATCTGGTCGCGCTCATCGCGGGCCCGTACCACGTGGTGGAGGACGCCTACACCGACGAGCACGGCACCATCCCGCTGCGGCTGCTGTGCCGCGCCTCGCTCGCCGAGTACCTCGACGCCGACCGCCTCTTCGCGGAGACCAAAGAGGGGTTCGGCTTCTACCACCGCGAGTTCGGGCTGCCGTACGCGTTCGGCAAGTACGACCAGATCTTCGTCCCCGAGTTCAACGCCGGGGCCATGGAGAACGCCGGTGCCGTCACGTTCCTCGAGGACTATGTGTTCCGTTCCCGCGTGACCGGCTACCGCTACGAGCGGCGCAACGAGACGATCCTGCACGAGATGGCCCACATGTGGTTCGGGGACCTCGTGACCATGCGGTGGTGGGACGACCTGTGGCTCAACGAGTCGTTCGCCACGTTCGCCTCGGTGCTCGCCCAGGTCGACGCGACGCAGTACACCGAGGCCTGGACGACGTTCGCCAACGTGGAGAAGTCGTGGGCCTACCGCCAGGATCAGCTGCCGTCCACGCACCCCGTCGCCGCGGACATGACCGACCTGGAGACGGTCGAGGCCAATTTCGACGGCATCACCTACGCCAAGGGCGCCTCGGTGCTCAAGCAGCTCGTCGCCTACGTCGGGCGCGAGCCCTTCCTGGCGGGCCTGCGCGCGTACTTCGCCGAGCACGCGTTCGGCAACGCCGAGTTCGACGACCTGCTGTCCGCGTTGGAGGAGTCCTCCGGTCGGGACCTGTCCGGCTGGGCCGACCAGTGGCTGCGCACCACGGGGATCAACCCGATCTCCGTCGAGGTGTCGACCTCCGGCAGCGGCGCGGGCGCCCGGATCTCCGAGCTGTCGGTGCTCCAGGGCCCCGCCGCGCCGGGAGCCGGCGAGCTGCGCACCCACCGCCTGGGGGTGGGCCTGTACAACCGCGACGACTCCGGCGCGCTCGTGCGGACGGCCCGCGCCGAACTCGACGTCACCGGCGAGCGGACCGTCGTCGCCGACCTGGCCGGTCAACCGGTGCCCGACCTCGTCCTGCCCAACGACGAGGACCTGACGTACTGCTCGGTCCGCCTGGACGAGCGGTCGCTGGCCACCGTCCTGGACTCTCTGGAGAACATCGTCGACCCGCTCGCGCGGACGCTCTGCTGGTCGGCGCTGTGGGAGATGACGCGGGAGGCGCGGCTCCCGGCCCGCCGCTTCGTCGAGGTGGTCTCGCGTGCCGTCCCGCGCGAGTCCCAGATCGGCGTCGTCCAGCGTGTGCTCACCCAGGCGCAGACCGCGTTGGCGCGCTACGCCGACCCGGACTGGGCGGCCGCAACCGGGTGGGCGACGTTCTCCGGGGCCATGCTCGCCGCGGCCCGCGACGCGGAACCGGGTTCGGATCACCAGCTCGCGTTCCTCACCGCGCTGTGTGCGTGCCCGATCGGGATCGATCAGCAGCGTGTGCTCGGGACGCTCCTCGACGCGGGTGCCGAGGACGCGGGGCTGCCCGGCCTCGTCGTCGACACCGATCTTCGCTGGACCGTGCTCACGGCGCTCGTCGCAGCGGGCGTCGAGGGCGTCGACCGCATCGACGCCGAACTCGCCGCCGACGACACGGCCGGCGGGGCGCGCAGGGCCGCCACCGCCCGGGCGGCTCGCCCCTCCGTCGCCGCGAAGGAGGAAGCGGAGGAGTTGATCCTGACCACAGGCGCCGACGCCCCGACCAACGCGATCGTCCGCGCCACGCTCCTCGGGCTGGATCTGCCCGGCCACGAGCACCTGCTCACCGGGTTGTGCGAGCGCTATCTCGACGACGTCACCGCGTTGTGGAAGGCCCGCCCCGGCGACCTCGCGCAGACCGTCGCCGAGGGGATCTTCCCCTCCTGGGCGGTCGACGGCGAGACCGTGGAGCGGTTCGAGCAGGTGATCGCCGACGAGTCGCGGCCGTCGTCGCTGCGTCGGATCATCGCCGAGCAGACCGCGGACATGACCCGCGCGCTCAAGGCCCGGGCCGTCGACGCCGCCGAGGCCGACTGACCGGCGTTTAACCCACCGGGCCACAGCCGCCCCTCGCCATGGCGGCATGCGCGCACCGCGGGGCGGGCGAGACGTCATCGCCGGGGGCGGCTGGGCGTCCCGGCGCGCCCGCCTGACCCGAGGCCCCGGGACGCGGAGCCGTGGATCAGGCGGCGTCGAGGTAGAGGTAGTCCTCCCAGTACGGGCCGATCTCCCGCAACTGCGAGACGAGCCTCCACGTTCGACTACGCGGGGCGACGAGCGGCACCTTGAGCTCCCAGCCCAGCTCGGAGAGGAGCTTGTCCGCCTTGCGGTGGTTGCACGGTGCGCACGAGGCGACACAGTTCTCCCAGTTGTGCGCTCCCCCACGGCTGCGTGGGACGACGTGGTCGACGGTCGTGGCCTTGGCGTTGCAGTAGCCGCAGCGGCGCCCGTCCCGGTGCATGAGCGCGGCGCGGGTCATCGGCACCTGCGAGTGGTACGGGATCCGGACGTACTCACGGAGCCGGATGACGGAGGGCACGCGCACCGAGGTATCCACCGACCGCACCACGACCTCCACCGGATGCTCGTGCACCACGTCGGCCTTCCCGCCCAGCAGCATCACCACGGCTCGGCGGGCCGGCAACGCGGTGAGTGCCTCGTAGCTGGCGTTGAGCAGCAGCACGCGCGGCGCCGACGCGAGCGGGACCGGCCGGTCCGGGACCGGCTCAAGTCGCTTCGGGGATCGAGCCCCCCGTTGTCGGTACTCCGAGTTCTCGCGCACTGCTGTGCCCATGGTCGGTCTCCGCTCGTCTGCTCCGAGCCCAGTGCACCATTCCCGACCGGGCCCGCAGTGAACCTTGCCTGCAACGATGATGCACCTTCGGTGAACTCTTCGCGCGGTTTACAGGCGAGCGGGCTCGCCGGGCCGCCCTGCCGGGATCAGCCGCGGCGGGGGCGGCGCCGATTGCGCTCCGTGACGCCGCGCTCGGGAGAACCGCGCCGGTCTGACCGCTTGACCCACGGGTTTTGGACGTAACCATGTAGGTCCAGAGCCCGGTTCACCACCCTGGTTACATCCAAAGTCGCCATGAGTGCGTCCATATCGACTCACGAGCCGAGGGCGGGGCCGGGCGCGGCGGGCACGGGCCTAGGTCAGGGGCGGAGGGTGACGCGGGCGGGGTGGCTCCACCACCTGCGCGGGGGCCCGCGGGTGTCCGCCCCGGCGGCCCTCGGGTGACCGCGCAGGCATCATGGAGGGCATGAGCAGCAGCACGTTCTATGACGAGGTCGGTGGGGCGGAGACGTTCCGGAAGATCGTCCACGAGTTCTACCGCCGCGTGGCGGACGACCCCGTGCTGCGCCCGATGTACCCTGAGGAGGACCTGGGCCCCGCCGAGGACCGCCTGCGGATGTTCCTCGAGCAGTACTGGGGAGGCCCCACCACCTACTCCGAGCAACGCGGCCACCCGCGACTGCGGATGCGGCACAACCCGTACGTCGTCGACCGCGCCGCCCACGACGCGTGGCTCACCCACATGCTCGCGGCGGTCGAGACGATCGACCGCGACACCCTGGGCGACGAGCACCGCGCCGCGCTGGTGGACTACCTCACCCGCGCCGCCGCGATGATGGTCAACACCGCCGACGCGCCGTGACCCCGTCCCCCGCGCACGCCCGGCGAGCATGGGACGACATGGTCCTGTACCAGATCTACCCACGCTCGTTCGCCGACTCCGACGGTGACGGGACGGGGGATCTGCAGGGCGTCCTCGACCGCGTGGGTCACCTCGAGACGCTCGGGGTGGACGGGATCTGGCTCTCGCCGATCATGCGTTCGCCGGGCGCCGACCACGGATACGACGTCTCGGACCCACGGGACGTGGACCCGCTGTTCGGGAACGTCGCCGCCCTCGAGCGGCTACTGGAGCGACTGCACGCCGCGGGCATGGTGCTCATCATGGACCTCGTGCCCAACCACACCAGCGCGGAGCACCCGTGGTTCGCCGCCGCGGTCGCCGCCGGGCCGGGCAGCCCCGAGCGGGCACGCTACTACTTCCGCGACGGGCGCGGCGAGGACGGCGCCGAGCCGCCCAATAACTGGCCGTCCGTGTTCGGCGGCCCCGCCTGGACCCGCGTCACCGAGCCCGACGGCACGCCCGGGCAGTGGTACCTCCACCTCTTCGCCCCCGAACAACCGGACCTCGACTGGTCGCACCCGGACGTCGCCGACGATCTCGAGCACACCCTGCGGTTCTGGCTCGACCTGGGAGTGGACGGGTTCCGGATCGACGTCGCGCACGGCCTCGCCAAACCCGCCGACCTGGCGGACCTGCCCGACGACGTGGAGATCGCGCAGCTCGTCGTCGACACCCGTGACGCACGGTGGGACCAGCCCGGCGTCCACGATGTCCACCGACGGATCCGGCGCGTCCTCGACGACCACCCCGGCACCGCCGCCTTCGGTGAGGTCTGGGTGGGCTCGGTCGAGCGGTTCGCGCGCTACCTCCGGCCCGACGAGCTGCACTTCGCGTTCCACTTCGCCCTCACGGGCGCCCCGTTCGAGGCGGCGGCGATCCGGGAGGCGATCGACTCCACCCTCGAGGCCGCCCGCGTCTCCGGCGCCGCCCCCACATGGGCGTTGTCGAACCACGACGTCGTGCGCGAGGTAACCCGCTACGGCAACGGCGCCATCGGCACCGAGCGCGCCCGCGCCATGCTCCTCGTCGCGCTCGCCCTGCCGGGCATCACGTTCGTCTACAACGGCGCCGAACTCGGCCTGCCCAGCGACTACTCCATCCCCCACGATCGGCTCACCGATCCGACCTGGGAGCGCACCGCCCACGCCGAGACGGGGCGTGACCACTGCCGCGTCCCCATCCCGTGGGACGGCGACCGGCCGCCGTACGGGTTCTCGGACTCGCCGCGGACCTGGCTGCCGATGCCCGACGGCTGGGCGCCGCTGACGGTGGCAGCGCAGGAGGCCGACCCCCATTCCACGCTGGCGCTGTACCGGCGAGCGATCGAGATCCGGCGGTCGTGGCCTCCCGCGGGATCCTCGACGGTCGGGTGGGACGACAAACTTGACGGGTGTCTACTGTTTTGGCGCGAGGACGGCCCGGTCCTGTGCATGATCAATACAACGCGTCACGCGGTGCAGCTGCCCGACGGTGACGTGGTGCTCGCGTCGGGCCCCCTCGACGGGAGGAGACTGCCACCGGACACCGCCGTGTGGCTCCAGCGCTGACCAGTGAAGGGTTCGGGATATGCGACTTTCCGGTAAGACAGCCATCGTGACCGGAGGGGCCGGCGGCATCGGCCGCGGCATCACGCGCGCGTTCGTCGCCGAGGGAGCCCGCGTCCTGGTGGTGGACATCAACGACGAGGCCGGGGAGGCGCTCGCCGCCGAACTCGGAGACGCGGTGCGGTATCTGAACTCCGACATCTCGGTGGAGGCCAACGCGGAGAAGATCGTCGCCGCCGCCGTCGACGCCTTCGGCCACCTCGACGTGCTGGTCAACAACGCGCACGCCTCTCGTCAGGCCCCGCTGTTGCAGACCACCGGCGGCATGATGGACCTGTCGTTCAACACCGGCTTCTACCCCACGTTCTGGCTCATGAAGGCCGCGCATCCGCACCTGGCGGAGCGGGACGGCTCGGTGATCAACTTCGCCTCCGGCGCCGGGATCGACGGCAGCCCCACCCAGGCGTCCTACGCCGCCGCCAAGGAGGCGATCCGCGCGATCAGCCGGGTGGCCGCCAACGAGTGGGCGCGCGACGGGATCAACGTCAACGTCATCTCACCGCTCGCGCTCACCGAGGGCGTCGAGGCGTATATCGAGGCGAACCCGGGGATCGAGAAGAAGCTGCTCGCGGGCACCCCCATGCGGCGGTTCGGCGACCCCGAATCCGACATCGGGCGGGTCGCCGTCTTCCTGGCCAGCGACGACGCGTCCTACATGACGGGGCAGACGATGATGGTCGACGGCGGCAGCCTCATGCTCCGCTAGTCACCGGCCCGGAGCCTCGGTACCAGGACGTCGCGGACGGTGTCGGGGTTGCGTTCGACCACCACCCACCGTCGGCCCAGCCCGCGGGCGGCCACCGCTGTCGTCCCCGATCCGGCGAACAGATCCACGACCAGCTCGCCGGGTTCGGTGGCCAGCTCGACGATCCGCCGCATCAGCGCCTCCGGCTTGGGCGTGCGGAACCCGTCGACCCCGGCCGCCCGTAGCTCGGCGCGGGCGGTGTCGGTGGAGCCGACCTCCTGGGCCAGCCAGATCGTCTTGAGCTTCTTGATGCGGCCCAGCTCGAACCTGTCGCGCTGGTACACGTCCACGCGCGGGCCGCTGCGCCCCCGGACGGTGCGGCACACCAGGTCCCCGACGCGCTCGCGCGCCCGGTCACGCGACCAGCGCCACACCGCCGGGGTGAGGTCGCCGAACACCGGGAGGATCTCGACCAGGCCCGGGCCGGGCTCCACGGAGACGGCACCGGTCACGGGATCGCCGTAGAGCGGGTAGGTCATGGTGGGCGTGGTGCGCGGGTTGAAGCGCTTGTTGGTGTTGCGCAGCGGCAGGAGCCTGAAGCTGACGCCGTCGCCGTCCGTGAGCGGGAAGTCTGCGGGGTCGACCGCCGAGGCGACGCCTCCGGCGAGCCGCACGAGCTCGGGGTCGCGGGCGTACACCATGAGTCGGTCGTGGGACCCGGCGAAGAACCGGTCCAGCTGGCGGCCCTTGGGGTTGCTCTCCACCGTGAGGTCGGCGATGAAGGCGTCGACGCCG
The DNA here is from genome assembly GCF_001815995.1 of Dietzia sp. HMSC21D01. NCBI lineage: Bacteria > Bacillati > Actinomycetota > Actinomycetes > Mycobacteriales > Dietziaceae > Dietzia > Dietzia sp. HMSC21D01. Next base: position 27,715 of record NZ_KV823892.1, read on the forward strand.
AAGATGTCGTCGAGCAGGCAGCGGACGCGGTGGGCCTCGGCGTCGTCGAGATGGACCCACACGGTCCCGGTGTCGGCGAGCAGGTCGCGGGCGACGACGAGGCGGCTCTCGATGTAGTCGAGCCACTCGAGGCGCGGCATGTTGTCGTGGTACGAGTCGAACCTGCCGCCGCGGTTGTACGGCGGGTCGAGGTAGACGAGCTGAGCGGCGCCGGCGGGCGCGAGGTCGTGCCCGGCCAGGGCGTCCGCGGACTCGGCGATCCGCGCTCCGTCGCCGACGAGGACGGCGCCGGCGTGCTCGCCGGGGAAGACCGCCTCGATCCGTGGGGGCGGCCCCTGCTCGGCGGGGGCCGGGACGCGTCCGCGCCCCGGCCACGAGACCGAGAAGCCCGGGGAGGTCACCGCAGCGGTTCGAGGGTGAGGGCGTCCGTGCGGCGGAACGCCGTGCCGTAGCGGGCGTCCAGACGCAGCCAGGCACCGCGTTCGCTCACCCGGACCGGCTCGCCCTCGGGGGCGCGGCCCGCCTTTTCCGGGACGAACCCGCACATCACCACGGAGAACACCGTGCGCATGTCCACGCCGACGGGGTGGTCGGTGTCCGCGCGGACGGTCAGCGCCTCCTGGTCGAGCAGCGAGGGCGGAAGTCCGGCCGGGCCGGCGTTCTCGCGCGCGGCCTCGCGCCCCGACTCGGTGAGGTCGAGGAACACCTGCGCGGGCACGTCCTCGACGCGGGTGAACCCGTCCGTGGGCGGCAGCAGCCCCTGCCAGGCGGAGACCAGAGGCATGCCGGGGTCGATGCGCCCCTCGAGGTCGCCGCGCTGCAGGACGTCGAGCTCGGTGAGCAGGTGGTCGGCGCCGCAGACGACGTCGCCACCGGGGCACGAACCGCCGAGGACACGGACGACGAGCGCGCCGAAGGGGGTGCGGCCCCACACCCGCATCCGGTCCCCGCTCGAGGTGAGCCGGACGACGGCCGCCTCGTCGAGCCGCAGGAGCCGACGCAGGAGGGTCCGCAGGTCGTCGCGGTCGGCGGGATCCGGGATGCGGATCACGCTCTCCCCCTGCGCCGGGATCGGCCCGGGCGCCGTCACGCCGCGTCCCCGTGCCGGAACTCCAGGAGATAGCCGCGCTCGTCGCGCGTGAGCCGGCGGGGTCGCTGGGTGACGAGGTCGAAGGCGGCGATGGTGGCGGTGCAGTCCACCTCGGGTGGCGCAGAGTCCGGAGTGGTGCGCGCGCGGACCTCGTGTCGCGCCACGAACAGAGCACCGCCGACCTTCTCGCACCACATCCGCACACGGATGGGCCCGTCGGCGTGGCGGATCTGGCCGCGGTACCTGACCGCCAGGTCGGTCATCACCGCGCCGGCGGTGAGCGTGGCGGTCGGCAGCCCCTCGGAGAAGAGCCACGGGATCCGCGCCTCCTCGATGAGGGTGATCATCCGCGCGTGGTTCACGTGGTGGTAGAGGTCCTGGTCCGACCAGCGGACGGGCATCGCCGAGGTATACACCCGACGTCCCGGCTCCCCCGACACGCCCAGCGGGCCGCCGGCCTCGTAGACGAGCTGGTCGGTCACCCGGCCGTCCCCTGGTCGGTGATCGCGGCCGGCTGCCGGGCGGCCTCCAGCACATTCCGGACCCCGGAGGGGATCTCCACCGCCGACGAGGTGGAGGTGTCGTACGCGACCATGACGACCCGCAGCGTGCAGCAGATCTCGCCCGCGGCGTCGTAGATCGTCTGTCGGATCTGGTACGAGGTGGTGCCGACGTGCTCGACCTCGATCTCCACGTCCACGGTCGTGGAGTCCCGCAGGACGGGCCGCAGGTGGTCGATCTCGGTCCGGCGGACGACCTGCGGGAGGTTCCCGAGGCCGAACGGCCCGAAGCGACTGCGGATGAACAGGATCCGCGCCTCCTGGGCGTACTCGATGTACTTGATGTTGTTGACGTGCCCGTACTGATCGAAGTCCGCCCACCGCACCTGCAGGGTGCAGCGGAACGTCCCGGCGTCCGTCGCGTCGCGTGATGTCATCCCGCCTCCTCCCGGTGTCCGAGCAGCGCGGCGCGCTCCTCGGGATTGATCTCCAACGTGGTGGTCTCGTCCGCCGCCGTCACCACCATGACGGTGTCGACGACCGCGCACGGCTCGGGGCCCGTGGACTCCGAGCCGATCGAGGTCCGCATCGTGTACGAGGTGCGGCCGACGCGCAGCGTCTGCACGTCGACCCACACCTCGGGCACGCCCATGGCGATGGTGCGACGGAAATCGATCTCCATCCACCGCGCCAACGCGACCGGCACCCGCGATCCCGCGACGTCGAACTTCTCGCGGAAGAACATCATCCGGGCGTCCTGGGAGAACTCCTGGAACCGCACGTTGTTGACGTGCGAGCCCACGAAGTCTGAGATCCGCAACGGGATGCGGACCCGGTGCACGGCGCCCGGCGCACCGCTCTCGGCCGGAGCCGGAGCGGTGCCCGTGTCGTGGGTGGTCGGGGTCGCCATCCGTGTCAGCCCCGGGTGAGCTTGCGGTGGGTGACCCGGCTGGGGCGGGCCGCCTCGGGGCCGAGACGCTCGATCTTGTTCTTCTCGTAGCCCTCGAAGTTGCCCTCGTACCAGTACCACTGGCCCTCGGCGACGTTGCCCTCCCAGGCGAGGATGTGGGTACAGGTGCGGTCGAGGAACCAGCGGTCGTGCGAGATGACCACGGCACAACCGGGGAACTCCTCGAGGGCGTTCTCGAGGCTGCCGAGGGTCTCTGTGTCCAGGTCGTTGGTGGGCTCGTCCAGCAGGATCAGGTTGCCGCCGACCTTGAGGGTCAGCGCCAGGTTGAGGCGGTTGCGCTCTCCACCGGAGAGGACGCCGGCCTTCTTCTGCTGGTCCGGACCCTTGAAGCCGAACGCGCTGAGGTAGGCGCGCGAGGGCATCTCGTTCTGGCCGACCTCGATGAAATCCAGGCCGTCCGAGACGACTTCCCACACCGACTTCTCGGGATCGATGTTGGCACGGTTCTGGTCGACGTAGCTGAGCTTGACGGTGTCGCCGATCCGGACGGTGCCGGCGTCCGGCTCCTCCAGTCCGACGATGGTCTTGAACAGCGTCGTCTTACCGACACCGTTGGGGCCGATCACGCCGACGATGCCGTTGCGGGGCAGCGTGAAGGACAGGTCCTTGATGAGGATCCGGTCGTCGAAGCCCTTCTGGAGGTCGTTGACCTCGACCACCACGTTGCCGAGGCGCGGCGGGGTCGGGATCTGGATCTCCTCGAAGTCCAGCTTCCTGTGCTTCTCGGCCTCGGCCGCCATCTCCTCGTACTTGGCCAGTCGGGCCTTGGACTTGGACTGGCGGGCCTTGGCGCCGGAGCGCACCCACTCGAGCTCGGCCTTGAGGCGCTTCTGCAGCTTCTGGTCCTTCTTGCCCTGGACCTCGAGCCGCTCGGCCTTCTTCTCCAGGTAGGTGGAGTAGTTGCCCTCGTAGGGGTGCAGCTTGCCGCGGTCGACCTCACAGATCCACTGGGCGACGTGGTCGAGGAAGTACCGGTCGTGCGTGACGGCCATGACGGCGCCGGGGTAGCTGGCGAGGTGCTGCTCGAGCCACAGCACGCTCTCGGCGTCGAGGTGGTTGGTGGGCTCGTCGAGCAGCAGCAGGTCGGGCTTGCTCAGCAGCAGCTTGCACAGCGCGACGCGGCGGATCTCGCCACCGGACAGGTTGGTGACCGGCGCGTCACCCGGCGGGCAGCGGAGCGCGTCCATCGCCTGCTCGATCTGCGAGTCGACCTCCCAGGCGTCGACCGCGTCCAGGTACTCCTGGAGGACGCCCATCTCCTCCATGAGCTCATCGGTGTAGTTGGTCGCCATCTCCTCGGCGACCTCGTTGTACCGCCGCAGCTTGACCATGGTCTCGCCGAGGCCGTCCTCGACGTTCTCCTTGACGGTCTTGTCCGGGTCGAGCTCGGGCTCCTGCAGGAGGATCCCGACCGTGGCCTCGGGGTCGAGGAATGCCTCGCCGTTGGACGGCTGGTCCAGGCCGGCCATGATCTTGAGGATCGAGGACTTACCGGCGCCGTTGGGGCCGACCACGCCGATCTTCGCACCGGGGTAGAAGGCCATCGTGACGTCGTCGAGGATCACCTTGTCCCCGTGCGCCTTACGAACCTTCTTCATGGTGTATATGAACTCGGCCATTCTACCCTCTCACCTGCACAAATAGGTCACATCACCGCGGGCGGGCCGCGGGCACGACCCCCATGTTACGTGTCCGCCCGCGGCCCCGGCGTCCCCGGCGGACGCCGCCCCCTCCCCCGGTGCGTCTACCCGCCGGCGACCCCCACGAACTCGCCGTCGCCGGCCGGTACCGCCCCCGCCGCGTCGAGGTCGTGCGACCCGATCTCCATCGCGTCCTCGTCCTCCTCGGACAGGCCGCGCAGACCCGACTCGCCGCCGTCGGTCGCCCCCTCCCCGGGCGCGTCCGGCTTGGCCCGGCGCACGGTGACGTCCATTCGGGACAGGTCCGGGCCCAGCGCGCTGACCCGCATCTCCAGATCGCGCATGAGGTGACCGTCGCGCTCGTACTCGTTGGTGAGCAACCGGCCGTGGACGATCACGCCGTCGCCCTTGCAGATCGACCCGGACGCCCGCTGCGCGAGCCGGCCCCAGCAGTTGGCCGAGAAGTACAGCGTGCCGCCGGTCTTCCACTCCCCCGACGTCCGGTCCTGGTAGCGGGTGTTGCTGGCCACCCGGAAGGAGAACACCTGGTCGTCGCCGACGCGCCGGGTGGTGGGGTTGGTGATCACGGTTCCGCGGACTGTGGTCTGGGCTTCGTTCATGGGCTCACTCCTGTCACGCTCGGCCGACCGTGCGCCGGCCTCGTGCTCTGCAGAGTGCCCCACCTCGTCGTCGTCACCCCTCGTTCCCACCGCGCGCGGTGGTCACCCTGTGGAGAGGGGGCGGGGTGTGGAGAGAAGGGGGTCGACGACGACGAGGTGCGCGACCTCAGCGCCGGCGGTCCGCACGGGACATCTCCGCGAGCATCTCGTTATAGGCCCTGAGCTCGGCGTCGTCGTCCCGGTCGGCCTGCCGCTCCCCGCGCCGCGCCTCGCGCATGTCGCTCTGGTACCACTGCCACGCCAGGGCCAGCATGACGATCACCAGCGGGATCTCCCCCATCGCCCAGGCGACGCCGCCGCCGACCCGCTGGCTCTGCAGCAGGTCCGGGATCCACGGCAGGCCGATGCCCGAGTACCAGCCCTCCGCCAGCACCGTGGGGTAGTTCATGAGCAGGATGCCGAAAAACGCGTGGAACGGCAGCGAGCTGAGCAGCACCATGAGCTTGTACATCGGCGAGAAGTGCCGCGGCGCCGCGTCCACGCCGATGATCACCCAGTAGAACAGGTAGCCACTGATGAGGAAGTGGACGTTCATGAACATGTGGCCCAGGTGCTCGGAGGCCAGCGTCTCGTAGAACCCGCCGAAGTAGATGATGTAGAAGCCGGCCACGAACTGCACCGACGCGACGATCGGGTGGGTGAGGAAACGCGAGATGGGGCTGTTGATGAACTCGACCAGCCACTCGCGCGGTCCCGGCGGGTTGCCCCGACCGGCCGCCGGCAGCGCCCGTAGCGCGAGTGTGAACGGGCCGCCCAGCGCGAGCAGGACCGGCACGAGCATCGAGATGATCATGTGGCCCACCATGTGGCTGGCGAAGTCGGCCATCATGAACATCCCCATGCCCGAACTGGTCGTGAGGAAGAGGATCACGCAGCCGGACACCCAGAAGGCGGTGCGGCCGGCCGGCCACGAGTCACCGCGCCGGCGCAGGGTGAACAGCCCCCACAGGTACAGGCCCAGCAGGATTACCGCGGCCAGGCCCAACACCAGGTCGAAGCGCCACGTGCCGAACACGGTGCCGAATCCGAACGGGCCGGGCAGCTCGAAGCCGAGCAGCGCCTCCTGGCGGGTGGGCACGTACAGCGGCGCCGGCGGCGGGGTTCGACCCAGTGATACGGACAGTCCGATGGTGCCCGCCATGATGACGGACTCGGTGAGGATGATCCGCAGCATCGTCGCGCGGTCCACCGGGGCGTTGGCGCCCTTGGACTCGATCCGGTTGATGACCCGGCGGCGCACCGCCAGGCCGAACAGGGCGAGCAGGCACAGCACGAGCGCCTTGCACACCACCAGTAGCCCGTAGGTGGAGGTGAACAGATCGGCGGGGTGCAGGCGCACGACCGCGTTGATGACGCCCGAGAGGCCCAGCGCGATGATCGCCACCGTCGCCACCGCCGAGTAGCGACGCAGGGCCAGGGCCACCCGCGTGCCGCCGACCCACGTGTGGGCGATCACCGCGACGAGCCCGCCGATGTAGAACGCGGCACCGAACAGGTGGATGATCAGCGAGTTGGTGGCGATGTCGTGCGCGGTGCTACCCGAGGCGTGGCCCGTGGCGGCCACCGGTAGCAGCGAGAGCGCGGTGACGGCGAGCCAGATGACCGACCAGCGCCAGCTCAGCGTGAGTCGCTGCCCGATCCCGGCGACGAGCGCGATGATCGCGGCCCACCGCCACGAGGACGCCACGTCGATCTGGTTGATCGCCACCAGCCACTGGTCCGGCGGCAGCGACTGGAAGAACGTGCGCCCGGAGACGTCGGAGAGGGTCAGCGGGATGAGCAGCGCCGCCGCGACCGCCCAGGCGATGTTGGCCCAGGATGAGATCTGCTGCATGCGGTAGCCGTCCACATCGAGCGTCTTGTCCTTCTGCGGCGGGGTGAAGAACGCCGCGAACAGGGCTGCACCCACCGCCACCGACGCGAGTAGTTCGCCGATGGACCGCAGCGCCGGCAGTCCGGCCGTGGTGAACACGCCCGGGTCGGGCACGCCCACCAGCTCCAGCGCGACGTCCCGCGACAGCGCGGAGAGCGGAATGACCACTGCGGCCGCCACCGCCGCGAGGAGCAGGACGAGCAGGACGATACTGCGGGTTCCGAACCGCCCGGTGGTGGCTGGAGCGGTCTTCGACGGCGTCATGACCACCATCGTAAGAACCCGGTCGTCCCCGGGCCGATTCGCCGGTGCCTGGACCACCCCCCGGATCGGCTACCATTCTCCCGGCGACGCACTCGCGGTGTGTCGTAGGCCTCCGTAGCTCAGTGGATAGAGCATCCGGTTTCTACCCGGCTGGTCAGGGGTTCGAATCCTCTCGGGGGCGCCCAGGTCAGAGCGCATTTCCGGCGCGGCGACCGCACCTCAACCGGTCGCCGTGCTCACTCTTTGCCCAAACTTCTTCTGCCGTAGTTCACCGAGTGCGTCCGCGACCGTGTTCACGACAAGAGCGCCCCGCACACTTCCGGGAAATGTGCGGGGCGCCCTTCTCGATAGCGCGTGTCAGCGCGGGTCGATGCTGTCCAGCACCGCCTGCGGCACCTGCACGTGGCGAGCCCGCAGGAATTCGCCGAGTCCCTTCGCCTGGGTATCCAGGGCCACGTTGCTCGCGGTGCCCAGACCGAGCCAGCCGGTGACGGTCACCCCGAGGGCGCGCAGGCTCGGGATGGCCCACAGCCGCAGCCCCGAATACTCCTCTGGCGGCAGCAGACCAGCAACGTTCTCGTGCGTCCACCAGTCGGTGAGGAACGCGTACGCCTCGTCGGTCAACGCCCAGATCCCCACCGTGGCGTTGCCGCCCTTGTCTCCGGAACGGCTGCCGGCAATCCTGCCCAGCGGGACGGACACCAGTTCCGAGTGCTCGACGGAGGATGCGTAGTTGTCGTCGTCGCCCCTCGTCGCCGCGCCGGTACCCACGACTGGCAGCGGGGTCTGTTCGGCGGGGGCGGCCTCGGCGGTGCGCTCGACCAGCCACGTCCGGCCCTCGAATGTCACCCGCTCGGGCACCAGCCGGGCATCGAGAAGCGTGGGCCAGAACAACTGACGCTGGCGCGCCCGATTCGGGGGCGAGGTGAGTGCCATACCCGGGAAACCGCCCAGCAGGATCTCCACGAGCGCCCGCGGGAATCGGTTGACCAGGGCATGGTCGGCGTCAGCCACGGCGATCCGCAGGATGCTCGTGCCCTGGTCGAGCGTGGCCGGGTTATCGACCTCCTCGCCGATGAGATTGACCACCACGTCGTCGAACGACTCGCGCCCGCGAGGGAACTCGGCCCACAGCTGGCGCAGGCAGTAGTCAGCCTTGGCGCGGCGCCGGTCGCCGGTGATCAGCACCGACATCTCGGCCGACCAACCGTGGTCGGCCACGATGCCAGCTTTGAGCGAAGCGGGCACGACCTCACCGAACGCCCCGCTCACGCGGACGCGGTCGGGTCCCGCCTGCTCCACCTCGAGGCGATCGAAACGCGCCAGGACGTCGGGGTTGGCGTAGTCGGGACCGTTTATCTCGTACAGCAGCTGCGCGATCACGCTCTCGCGCGTCACCGCTCCGCCGGTGCCGGCGTGCTTGGTGATGACGCACGAGCCGTCGGCCTCGATCTCCGCGATCGGGAAGCCCGGGTGCTCGGGCCGTTCGATCTCATCGAAGAACGAGTAGTTGCCTCCGGTGACCTGGGCGCTGCACTCGATGAGATGCCCGGCCACCACGCCACCCGCGATCTGGTCCAGGTCGGCGGGCGTCCAGCCGTGGTGGGCAGCGGCTGCGGCCACGATCGGCGAAGCGTCGGACACGCGGCCGGTGATCACCACGTCCGCGCCGGCCCGGAGGGCCTCGACGATGCCCCAGGCGCCCAGGTACACGTTGACCACGGCGGGGGTCAGCCCGGTCTCGGCGAAGGGCCGACCGGTGTCGAGGTGCTCGGCGGCCCAGCCGTCGGCCTGCAGCGCCTCGACGCGGTCCACCACATCGTCGCCGTCGACCACGGCGATCCTCACCTCGACGCCGCGCTCGGCGGCCGCGGCGGCCACCGCGGCAGCGCACCCGCCCGGGTTGACGCCGCCGGCATTGGCGATGATCTTCACGCCCCTCTCGCGACACAGGGCCAGGACGTCGGAGATCTGGTCCACGAACGACGTCGGGAAGCCGGCCTCGGGGTCGCGGCTGCGCTGCTTGGCGAGAATGCTCATGGTGAGCTCTGCCAGCCAGTCGCCGGTGAGGTAGTCGACCGGGCCGCCCTCGAGCATCTCGCGGGGGCCGGTCCGGCGGTCGCCGAGGAAGCCGCTGCAGTTGGCGATACGCACTGTCATGGGTCGGGTCCTTTCTTGAACAGGTCGCCCGGGGACCCGGCGCAAGGGTCCCCGGGCGCGGTGGATCAGAACAGGGCGAGGATCGCCGGCACGGTGAGCAGGGCCACGTAGAAGGCCATGAACTGCACGCCCGCGTGGAGCTTGAACGCGCGCGAGAGCAGGCCACCGACCAGGCCGACGGTCACCACCACCAGGACGCCGTAGATGCCGCCCTCCCACACCGCCACCATGAGGATGAGCGCGGTGAACGCAGCCACCACGGCCTCGTGGCTGACCTTGCGCATGACGAACGACGCGGCGGGCGCGGCGAACTTCATGGCCAGCGGGTATACGACGATCGCCGCGACCAGCACGCCGACCAGGCCGAAAACGAGGAACTCCCAGCTGGTCATGAAGGTGTGGAGGTTGGTGACCTCGCCCGTCTCGGTGTCCACGGTGAACCGCGGCGGGGCGTTGAAGAGCGGCGCCGCCGGACCCACGGACATCGGGCTCAGGGGTAGGCCGAACGCGACCAGCGGGATGAGCGTCTCACCCAGGTAGGTCGACTCGGTGGTGCCGTTCTTCACCGCCATGCGGGTGGTGAGGCGGTGGTAGGCGTTCTTGGGGAAGCGTCGGATAGCCTCGCCCACCATCACCGTCATGGCGACCGGGCTGAACACGAACGTGCTCGACGAGACCGCCGACGCCGCCGTGGTGAGGGCCACCTGGCGCTTGTCGAGGATCTTGAGGGGGTTGGGGAAGTACGACGACGACGAGGCCGACGACACCGACATGTGACGCGTCTCCACCTGATCCCGACGCGCCTCACGCCGGCCGGCCGGCGACGAAACCAGCAGCAGATCCAGGATGAGCGGCCCCGCAGCGATGCCGAGGAAGAAGCTCACGGTGAGGGTCTGCCCACCGAAGTCGGCGCCGATTGCACGCAGCCCCAGTACGAGCATCACGAACGGGATGATCACCAGCACACCGGCGAGGCGCGCCGGCGAGAAGTAGGCGATGAGTACGGTCGCGGCGAGGAAGATCCACGGCGCGGCCGAGGTGACGGCGTCGGCGAACGGGCTGAGCAGCCCGGCGATGCCCACGGAAACCGGGACGGAGATGAGGGCGGCGATGATGCCGCCGCTGATCGCCTTACGGAGCGCTATGTGTGGCACGCCGAGCCTGCGAAGGAAGTTGGCCTCCTCCAACAGGGGGATGGCCATGGTGTCGCCGGGGATCCCCAGCATCGTGGTGGGGATGGCGTGGGTGAGGTGCTTGGAGACCACAGCTGCGATGAAGAAGGCGAAAATCCCCACCGGCGGGACGCCGAGGAGCACCACGAGCAGGGTGATGGGCGTGATGGTGGCGGTCTCGTCGGTACCGGAGACCAGGCCGAGTGCGCCGAAGACGACAGCGGCGATCAATGCCCACAGCAGTGCGGTGGGCAGATCCTGGACGAGCATCATCGCGCGTCACCGTCCTCTGCGGCACGCTCGTCGGCCGCCCGGGCGGCGACGTTCTGCTCGGCGCTCACGAACGCGTCATACAGACCGAGTTCGCGCATCTCCTGACGAACTTCCTCGGGCACCGCGGAGGTGTCACCCAGTCCGCCGGGCTCCTCGGCGAGCTCGCGGAGGGTCTCCTCGAAGGTGGTGCTCTCGCCGGGCTCCTCGGTGGTGACGATCCGCTGCGGCGGGAACAGGCGGGCGTTGATCACGGCGGTGATCACCACGATCGCCAGGCCGATGAGCAGGGAGTAGGTCTTGGCGATCTCCGCGTCCTCCATCACCCGCGAGAGTAGGTTCTCGGCCACGAGAAGGCCGATGAGCGTCGCTGGGACGCTGATGAGCAGGGAGTATCCGAGGTTACGGGTCCTGACGGTCTCGTTCCAGACGCTGACCAGTTCCGGCTCGCCGTCCGCGGCGGTCGCACCCGTGTGCGAGCCCCGGGTCTCGGGGTTACTTGCCATCTCCGCGCACCTCTCCCAGGATCTCGGCGGCGCGCTCGGCGCGCACAGCCTTCTCGGACACCATTTTCTCCGCCACCTCGGTGATCTCCTCCGGGGTGACGGCACCGGCGGAGACGGCGACGTTGCGCGCGTGCAGCGACATGTGGCCGCGCTGGACTCCCTCGGTGGCGAGCACGCGCAGGCCGGCGACGTTCTGGGCCAGGCCCACGGCGACGATCACCTCGGCGAGCTCGGACGCGGTGGCCACGTCGAGCATTTTGACGGCCTTCTGCGCGCCCGGGTGCACCTTGGTCGCGCCACCCACCAGGCCCACTGCCATGGGGACCTCGAGCGAGGCCACCAGATCGCCGCTGGCGTCCTTCTCGAACCGGGTCAACGCGGTATAACGACCCTCGCGCACGGCATGGGAGTGGATGCCCGCCTCGACGGCACGGGTATCGTTACCGGTGGCCAGGACCACGGCGATGATCCCGTTGGTCGCGCCCTTGTTGTGGGTGGCGGCGCGGTACGGGTCGGCGTTGGCCAGTGCGGCGGCATGGACGATGTCGTCGACTATCTCCTCCCCACCCAGCTGCTCGGCGGAGAACACGGCGCGGGCGCGGGCCACGCGCAGGTCGGCCTTGTTGGACAAAATCCGCAGGACCGGGCGGCCCTGGGCCAGCTCGCCCACGCGCGCGGCGATGGCCTCTGCCATGGTATTGACCGCGTTGGCGCCCATGGCGTCGCGGACGTCGACGATGAGGTGGAGCACCACGTAGGTCTGGCTGGCGGCCTCGACGAGCTGCACGTCGATGTCGCGCACGCCGCCACCGAGGCTGACGAGCATGGGGTCCTGGGCGTTGGCGGCGGCGATGAGTTCGTCGCGGGCCTCGAACAGTCGCAGGCGGGCGGCCTGCGGGTCTGCCACGTTCACGATCTGCACCTGGGCGCGCATGATCGGCGCAGAGGAGCTGGTGGTGAAGCCGCCCGAGGCGCGGGCGATGCGGGCGGCATTGGAGGCCGCGGCCACCACGGAGGGTTCCTCGGTGGCCATGGGCACCAGCACGTCGCGGCCGTTGATGGTGAAGTTGGCGGCGAAGCCGATCGGGATGGGCAGGACGCCCACCACGTTCTCGATCATGTGGTCGGCCTGCTCGAGCGTCAGCGCCGTGGCGGGGTCCCACGCGCCGAAGTCGTCCGCATCTAGCGGCGAGTTGGCGGCGACGATCTCCCGCCGTTCGTCGAGGGTCAGGTCCTTGAGTCCGGGGATCCGGCTGTTCACCATGTCGTCAGTCACACCTTCGCTGTTAAACGGGCTCGCGCCCGGGACCTCGTTACCGACACCCCGACGCTCGTAGAGGCGACCTTATGACCGTGATCACAAGACGACAATGTGATGAGAGCCCTCCCGTACGGTGATTATTGTGATCTCCACACACGGCGACGCTAGTGCTGTACACCCGTCCGCCATCACCGGTTTACTCTCCGGGTTGGCCGAGGTGATCCCCGGCGAGGAGTTCGACGCCCGTCTGCGGGCGGTCGAGGCCGGGCTGGACTCGGAGGTAGCCGCGCGGATCCGGGCCGCCGCCCACGCGGCGCGGGCGACGGTCCGGACGGAACGACGCCGGGCCGCGCGCCTGCTCGAAGTGATCGAGTCCACGGGCGAGCTCGTGGCCGTCCACAACGTCGACGCGGTGCTCAGGGAGATCACCTCGCGTGCTCGCCGCCTGCTGAACTGCGATTACGTCTACCTCAACACCCCCGAGCCGGCGGCAGTCCCGGCACCGGATGGGCCCGGTTCCCCGGCCGGCGCCGGAGCCACCTCTGTCGCGGCCGCCGCCGAGCCGAGCTCCTATGCGATCAGGGCGTGGAGCGGCGACCTCGCCCCTGAGTTCCTCGGTATCCCGGTCTCCCCCGGCCTCGGGGTGGGCGGCGTGGTCCTGCAGACCGGCCAGCCCTACCAGGTCGCGGACTATGCCACGGCCCGCCCGGCGGACACCCCGGCCGACTACGCCGAACTGCTCGCCCGCCAGCAGATCTCCACCCTCCTGGCCACTCCCCTGGTGGTGGACGGCCGGATCACCGGCCTACTGTTCGCTGCCCGCACCCATGAAGAGAAGTTCTCCGACGACGAGGTGTTCCTCCTCTCCGCGCTGGCCCGCCACGCGGCCATCGCGCTACAGAACGCCGAGCTGGACGAACGCCGCGAACGTGCTCTGCGGGAAGTCTCGGTAGCCGCCGAACGGAGCGAGTCCAAGCGGGCAGAGGAGGAGCGCCAGTCCCGCCTCCACGCCCGCCTCAACTCGGTGGTCCTCGACGGCGCCGGCGTCTCCGAGGTCCTCGCCGCCGTCTGCGAGGAGGCCGCGACCGACGTCGCCTACGTCGACCGGGCCACCGGCTCCGCGGTGGTCGCGAGCACCCCGCCGACCTCTACCCCCGCCGTCTCCTGGAACCTGCCCGAGCCGTCCGTTCTCGCCGCCCCGCGCGGCGAGCTGCCGCGCCCGGAACTGCGCGAGGTGCAGGTAGGCCGCCGCCGGTGGGCGGTGATCGACGTGGTCGCCTACAGTCGCGCGCTCGGCCACCTCGTCGCCCGACCACAGGCCCTCGAGGACCCTGCGACGGCGCGGTTGCTCCAGTGGACCTCACAGGCGGTCGCACTGTGCCAGCTGTCCACCCAGGCTCTTGCTGACGCCGAGCGGCGGACCGCGACCGAAGTAGTCCGGAAGCTCGTCTCGTCGTCGTCGTCACCCGAGCTGCGCCGTAAGCTACATCGCTCCGGAATCGGTCCTGACGGGCTGCGGATCCTGCTGTGCGACTCCGGCGACCCCTCGCTCGAACGGCGGCTGACGCGGTGGACGGTGCGGCACAGCGGGATTGCCGCCGTCGTGGACGAGGTCGCGGTGGTTCTCGCCCCCGCCGGGCGCAGCGACTCGCTGGCGACGCTGGCCACCACGCTGTCCGAAGAACTCGGCGGGATCGTGGTGCTCAGCCGTGCCGTGGAAGAACTCGAGACCATTCGTCCCGAGTTCACCCGCACCCTCCGGTCGCTGCACCTCGCGCGTGCCCTCGGCTACGCCGGCGAGGTGGTGCGGGTCGAGCAGTTCGGGGTGTTTTCCATGCTGTTCACCGACCCCACCGCCGAAGACCTCGACGACTTCATCCGCGCCCAGGCCGGGCCGCTGCTCGACAGCGACAACCGCCACGGGACCGTCCTTGCCGCCACCGCGCTGGCCCTCCTTGACCACGCCGGAGGGGTTCGCGCGGCGGCCGCCGAGCTCGACGTCCATCCCAACACCATTACCCAACGCGCCGGCCGGATCGCACGCCTCCTCGGCCCGGGCTGGCGTGCGCAGCCCCGGGCATTCGAGGTGCACGCGGGACTCAAGCTCCACCGGCTGCGTGCCGAGGCTGGCCGGTGGGGCCTGATCGCAGGTCCCGGCAGAACAGGTCAGGCGATCTCCTCATAGGTCTGCCCCACGGGCCGGGAGAGCAGCCGGTCCGCCATCTCCGATTCCAGGACCTCGAGCCGGGTGTCCTCCTCCGCGGTTCTGTCTGTTCTGGCACCCAGGGCGATGAACTCCTCGGTCACCAGGCCGTCATCCCTCAGGTGCAGCAGCGCCACCCGGCCCCGGTACGTGAACTCCCACACGTACCGGGCCAGCACGCTTCCGCGGCCCGGCCCGCAGGGCCAGTTCCACAGCGTAGCGGCCGCCGGGCCCCGGGAAGGGGGTCCTCACCGTCACCTCGCGCCGCTCCACCGGGTGCGCGCCGTGCTCCCCATTTAGCCTCCCCGACGTCGGCGGGGCGGGCCTCACTTTCTATAGCCCGCGGCCTCTCGCAGCCGCGAGAGCAGCGGCTCGGCCGCCTCCTCGAGGAACCGGTCGAGGGTGGAGTCGCCGATCTGGATCAGCGCGATGTCGGTGTACCCGGCCTCCCAGTAGGGCCGGACCTTCTCCACGATCGCGTCGAGATCGGGCCCGCAGGCGATCTGCTCCCCCACGTCCTCGGGCCGCACGAACTGGGTGGCGGCGGCGAACCCGGCGGTGGTGGGCAGGTCGGAGTTCATGGCCCAGCCCCCGGCGAACCAGCGGAACTGGTCGTGCGCGCGCTCGACGGCGGCGGACTCCGAGTCGGGATCCCAGCTGATGGGAATCTGCGCGATCGCGCGGGCGCCGTCACCGATCGGGGGCTGCCCATCCAGAGCGTTCCACTTCTCGATGTAGCTGCTCTCAGGCTCGGTGGCGATGAGGTGGTCGCCGAGCGGACCGAAGCGCGCGAGCGCCTTCTCGCCGCCGGCTGCCACGCCGATCGGCACGCGCTTTTCCGGCAGGTCCCACAGGCGGGCGGAGTCCACGCGGAAATGCTCGCCGGAGTATGTGACTAGGCCGCCGTCGAAGAGCGCGCGGATGATCTCGAGCGCCTCCACGGTCATCTCGTGGCGCTCGTCGACCGACGGCCAGCGCTGCCCCACGACGTGCTCGTTGAGGTTCTCCCCCGCGCCGATGCCGAGCATGAAACGACCGTCGGACATGATCTGCATCGTCGCGGCCTTCTGCGCCACCACGGCCGGGTGGTAGCGCAGGATCGGGCAGGTCACGTAGGTGCAGAGGTCGACCCGTTCGGTGACGTGCGCGACCGCTCCGAGCACGCTCCACGCGTACGGCGCGTGCCCCTGCGAGCTGAGCCAGGGGAAATAGTGGTCCGAGGCCACCTCGAAGTCGAACCCCGCCTGCTCGGCCTTGGCCGCGTAGCGCACAAGTTCCTTGGGGCCGGACTGTTCGGTCATGAGGGTGTATCCGAATCGCGTCATGCCTATCGATCGTGCGCGCGGCCGTCCCGCAATGCCACCGGTCCCCGCGTCGGATCGACGCCGCCGCACGTGCCTGGCTCCCCACACCCCCAAGCGGTTGCCGCCCGGCGCGGGGCGCGGCACCGTCGAACACATGACTACCCAGCGCGCTCTCCTCCTCGACGTCGACGGCACCCTCGTGGATTCGACCTACGTGCATGTCTGGACCTGGGTCCGCGCTCTCGTCGAGGCCGGTGCGCCGGTGCCGTTCGTGGACGTCCACCGCCGCATCGGCAAGGACGGTTCGACGATCGTGGAGGAACTGCTGGATATCGCGGGGATCGACGACGACGAGAAGCGCGACCGCATCGCGGGCCGGGCCAAGGACCTGCACAGTGAGTACTACGCGGGCGAAGCCGAGGCGTTACGCCTGCTTCCCGGAGCCCGCGAACTCGTGCGCGGCGCCAAGGAACAGGGGTGGATCACGGTGCTGGCCACGTCCGCGCCGCCGTCGGAGTTCTCCAGGGCCCGCGAGGTACTCGACATCGACGACTACGTGGATGCGGTGACGACGGGCGAGGACGTCGACCAGGCCAAACCCGATCCGACCATCGTGGCGATCGCACTGGAGCGCTCGGGCGTCGACGCCGCCGACGCGGTGATGGTCGGCGACGCGACGTGGGACGCGATCGCGGCGACCAAGCTCGGCATCCGCTCGGTGGCGGTGCGTACCGGCGGGATCGGCGACTCCGAGTTCCGCGCCGCCGGGTTCGCGGAGATCGTCGACGACGCCGCCGCGGTGCTGGACCTGCTGAACGCCGGCCGGCTCTGACCGCACTCCCCAGCCCTTTCAGCCTGCGGGCTTCGCGTCCTCCCAGGTGCTCTCCGCCTCGGCGCGGCTCGGGGTGCGCACCGGCAGCAGCAGGAGCAGCCCCACCAGCAGTACCAGCCCGATCCCCGCGATGCCCGCGCGGTCGGCGGAGAAGGCCCACGTGAACAGCCCGAACAGGGCAGGGGCGAGGAACGAGACCGCGCGCCCGGTGGTGGCGTAGAGGCCGAACATCTGACCGTCGCTGCCCGCCGGCGCCAGCCGGGCCAGGAACGACCGCGACGCCGACTGCGCCGGCCCCACGAACAGGCACATGAGCAGACCGAAGACCCAGAACACGTCGAGGCCGTCGACGAACAGCAGGACGGTCATGGTCGCGATCATCGCCACGAGCGAGCCGATGATCACCGCCTTGGGGCCGACCCTGTCGTCGACCCGGCCCGCGGCCGCCGCCCCCGACGCCGCCACCACGTTGGCGGCCACGCCGAAGATGAGAACGTCCCCGGGCGCCAACCCGTAGACCGTCACGGCCAGGATCGCCCCGAAGGTGAACACCCCGGCCAGTCCGTCCCGGAAGATCGCGCTCGCGACGAGAAACTTCACGGTGCGCGGATCCCGCTGCCACAGGCGTTTCAGATCGGCCCAGAGAATGCGGTACGACGCGAGGAAGCCGGGCTCGTCGTCGTCGACCTCACCTGCGGCCCCACGGGCAGCGGCCGGGCGGTGCTCCGGCACCGCCCGCAGCACCGGCAGCGCGAAGAGCGCGAACCACACGGCGGCCAGGAGGCACACCAGGCGGACGTTCATGCCTCCATCGGTGGTGACGCCGAGCAGCCCGCGGTCGGGGCCGTCGCCGGCGATGAAGCCCAGGAACGCCCCGAGCAGCAGAAAGATCCCGCCGAAGTAGCCCATCGCCCATCCGAAGCCGGACACCCGGCCGACTGTGGCGGGAGTCGAGACCTGGCGCAGCATCGCGAAGTACGACACTTCGGCGAACTCGAAGGTGATCGATCCGATCGCCAGCAGGGCGAGCCCGATGAAGAACCACGGGTACGGGGCGTCCGCGTCGACGAGGAACATCAGCGCGGTGAGCAGCACCGTTGCGTAGGTCCAGATCGCGAGCGACCGTCGACGCCGACCGCCGCGGTCGGCGCGCTGCCCCATCACCGGCGCGGTGAGCGCGATGACCAGCCCGGCGACGGCGACGGAAATCGACAGCCACGTCGCGGCCGACAGCGGTCCGTCGAGGTCCGCGCCCACCGAGTCGGTGAGATAGACGGAGAAGACGAAGGTCACGATCACCGCGTTGAACGCCGCCGACCCCCAGTCCCACATCCCCCAGGCCAGAACCCGGCCGCGTGGGGTGGCCGTCGCCGCCGCCGAGGGCGTCGCCGGGGCCGGGGGCGCAGGTGAGAACGGCTCGGGGTGGTTCGACTGGTTCACACCCGTCACGCTATCCGGCCCGCCGCGGCGCCACGCTCCCGACGCCGTCGGATCGGGATGGGACCCTCGGCCTCGGTGATCCCGCGGCCGTCGAACTCGACGCCATCCAGCAGGGTCAGGATCGCGCGCGTCTCGCCGGTCACTACGGCACCGTCGACGGATTCACCGTCCTGTCCGGCGAGACAGAGAACTGGACCGCCACTCTGAGCGTCCCGAGCGGGGAGCGGACCGACTTCGACGCGGCCGCCCTGTTCACCTGTCAGCAGGACGACCAGTGGTACGCGTTCGCCGGCTTCGAGGACGTCGACGATGACGACGACAACGGCGGCGGCGGATCGCTCAGCATGGGCTCGCTCGGGAGCTGACCCCCCCGCTCCCGTCCAGCCCTCCGGCGGCCCGCGGCGAATGACGTTCGCCGGGGGCCGCGTCCCGCGCTCCGGCCGGTACGCTCAGCCTCGGTCCGCCAGCCCGAAACCCCGAGGAGTCCCATGTCCCTGCCCACTCCCACCACGTCGAACCGAGCAGTCGTCACCGGCGCCTCCTCCGGGATCGGCATGGCGCTGGCCACCGAACTCGCACGGCGTGGACATTCGCTCATCGTGGTCGCCCGGAGCGAGGGAATCCTGCAGAACCTCAAGACGCGGCTCGAGAGCGAGTACGGCGTGAGCGTCGACGTCCGCCCCTGCGACCTCGGCAGCCCCGCCGAGCGCCAGCCCCTGCTCGACGAGCTGGCCACGCGGGAGATCTCGGTCCTCTGCAACAACGCCGGCATCGCCACGTTCGGACCCGTGGCGTCGCTGGACCCCGCATACGAGAAGCAGCAGATGCAGGTCAACGCGGTGGCCTGCCACGACCTGGTCCTGGCGGTCCTGCCCGGCATGGTCGAACGGCGATCGGGAGCGATCCTCAACGTCGGATCGGCGGCCGGGAACATGCCGATCCCGAACAACGCCACCTACGCCGGCACCAAAGCGTTCCTCAATACCTTCTCCGAGTCCCTACGGGGTGAACTCATCGGCTCCGGCGTCAACGTGACCCTCCTCGCGCCCGGTCCGGTGCGCACCGAGGAGATCGCCGAGGAGGACAAGACCTTCGTCGACCGCCTGGTCCCCGACCGCCTGTGGGTCGACACCGAGTACACCGCCCGCGTCTCGCTGGATGCGCTGGCCCGCAACAAGATGCGCGTGGTGCCCGGCCCGCTGAGCCAGGCCATGTCCGTGGCCGGGAACTACGTCCCGCGCGGGATCATGGCGCCGATCGTGGGCAGGTTCTACGCCAAGCTCGGCGAGGGACAGCAGGGCGGGGCCTGATCGGCCGACAGCAGCCGGGCCGTCCTGCGGCGATATAGTCGAACGATGCCCGAGTCGACCTCCGCCGAGACCGCTGCCCCGTCGTCGTCACCGACGCCCCACCAGGAATCCAAGAACGACCGCATCGTCTGGATCGACTGCGAGATGACCGGCCTCGACACCACGAACGACAAGTTGGTGGAGATCGCGGCGCTGGTCACCGACTCCGACCTCAACGTGCTGGGCGAGGGCGTCGACATCGTCATCCACGCCTCCGACGCCGCGCTCGACGCCATGGTGCCGGTGGTGCGGGATATGCACGCCTCCTCCGGCCTAACCGAGGAGATCCGTAGGTCGACGGTGACGGTGGCCGAGGCCGAGAAGGCCGTCCTGGACTACGTACGGGCGTGGGTGCCGGTGGCCGGGTCCGCTCCCCTGGCGGGCAACTCGATCGGCACCGACCGCGGCTTCCTCGCCCGCGATATGCCCGAGCTCAACTCCTACCTGCACTACCGGATGATCGACGTCAGCTCCATCAAGGAACTGTGCCGCCGGTGGTACCCCCGCATCTACTTCGGCCAGCCCGAGAAGGGCATGTCCCACCGGGCCCTGGCGGACATCAAGGAGTCGATCCGCGAGCTGCAGTACTACCGGGCCACCGCGTTCGTCCCGCAGCCCGGGCCTACCAGCGACGAGGTCAAGAAGGCCGCCGCCGAGCTGCCCGCGGTCGAGTAGCCGCGACCTGCGGATTTCCCGGCGAGGCCACCTAGAGGGTAAAGTCGTTAGCGCTGTCCGCGAGGGCAGCGGTGGTGGCTGTAGTTCAGCTGGTAGAGCACCAGATTGTGATTCTGGTTGTCGCGGGTTCGAGTCCCGTCAGCCACCCCGACCGCGATGGCGGGTGATGCGCACTTCGGTGCGGGTCACCCGCCATTCGCATCTGCGGCGCATCCGCGGCTGGCCTGCGTCGGGATGCGCGCCGGCCTACCAGCGGTTGCGGGACTGCTCCGCCCAGCCCACCAGCCCGTCGAGCGAGACCTCCGTGCCGTCGTCGAGCACGCCGGTGCCGTGCCACGTGCCGAACGCCTGGTGCGTCTTCACCGCCAGCACCCCGAGTTCGGTGGCGCATATGGAACGACGTGAGCGTGGCATCCAACCGCTCACCCGCACCCGCCACGGCCCGGCCGGGTCCGACACGTCATAGGTCCACTGCAGGTCGTCGCCGAGCTTGTGCATCCGGCCGTCGACGAGGATCCCGTTCTCCGTCGATCCGGTGCCGTCCGTCCACTTCCCGCCGACCTGCAGCGCCCGCGTCGAGCCGTCCACCACGCCACTGCCCGCGCCCCAGTTCCAGGTGGTCGCGTACCGCCAGCGACCCCGCCCGCGGTCGAGGACCGCCCAGCCGGCGCCGAGGTCATGCGTCGTGCCGTCGAGGGTCACCGACCCGGTGACGGGATTGGCCAGATCCTTGAGGGTGTACTGGAACCGGCGCTCACTCCACGGGACCACCACCGCGGGGCTGTCATGCCCCGGGCGGCTGACCTCGAGTCGGACCCGCACACCGCGCGCCTGAACACGGATGGAGCTGGTGTCCTCGTCGTCGTCGACCTCGATGGACACCCGGCCCCCACCCACGCCGGCCGATGCCCGCAGGGCGCCGACCCCCGGTTCGTCACCGAACCGTGGCCGGTGGAGCGGTCTGATCCCGCTGCGGCTCACCTCCCGCCCCGTGCGCCGATCCAGGACGTAGACCGCGCAGTTGGCCAGATAGTCCAGCCCGGCGACCGTCAGACCGACCACGAACCGGTCGGTGACGATCCCCCAGTACTCCCAGCGCTTGGTCCGCCCCCAGCCGGCGATGTGAGTGCGATGCAGAGGGCGCCGGGACCAGCCCACGGCGTCCGGGTTGAGCATGCGGCCGCGGGCCAGGTCGACGGGTCGGGTGATCTCGCGTTCGGCGGTCATGGGGTCACTGTCGCACGCGCGCTGCCGGCCGAGGCAGAGGGTCCGGACACGGCGTACGGATGCGCGCCCCGGCAGCCTTTTCTATGGTGCGGATGACCGACCGACGCAAGGAGGGACCGTTGCCGACACTCGATCTGCTGCTCGCGGCCGTGGGCGCTCTCGGGGTGGTGATCGTCGCCCTCTCCGCGCGGATGACCCGGTGGCCGGTGTCCGAGCCGCTGATCGCACTCGCCGGCGGCGTCATCCTGGGACCCGCCGTCCTCGGAGTGTTGAACGTCCCCGACATCCTCGCCGAGCAGTCGACCCTCCACAGCGGAGCGGAGATCCTCCTCGCCGTCTCGGTGATGGGCGTGGCCCTGCGCTACCCGTTCTCCGCCATCCGCGAGCACTGGCGGCGCCTGGCACTCCTGTTGGTGGTGGTCCTGCCCGCGATGGCACTGATCTCGACGGGCCTGGCCATGTGGGCCCTGGGCATCCCGTTCGCTCTCGCTCTGCTGTTCGGCACCGCCATCTGCCCCACCGACCCCGTCCTGGCCTCCGCCGCCGTCACCGGCGACGCCGCCGAGGAGGACCTACCCCAACACGACCGCCAGCTGCTGTCCCTGGAGTCCGGGGCCAACGACGGCCTCGCGCTGCCCCTCGTCCTGGTCGCGCTCGCCGTGGCCACCCCCCTCACCGCCGGTCAGGCCGCCACGGAAGCCCTCTGGCAGATCGGAGCCGCCCTCGCGGTGGGCGCCGTGGGAGGAGTCGCCGCCGCAAAGGCTCTCCACGTCTCGGAACGACACCACGACACCGAGAAGGGGGCCATGCTCACGTACACACTCCTGCTGGCGATCCTCGTCCTCGGTGTGTCGGGGCTCATCGAGGCCAACGGGGTGTTCGCGTCCTTCGTCGCCGGACTGGCCTTCAACCTCACCAGCTCCGGGAGCGAACGCAAGACGGAGGTGGAGATCGACGAGGCGGTCAATCAGTTCGCCGTCCTGCCGTTCTTCCTCGCCCTGGGCGCGATGATCCCGTGGGAGCAGTGGGGACAACTCGGCTGGGGCGCCGTGTGGCTCACGGCCGGCGTCCTGCTGTTGCGTCGTCCACCGCTGTTGTTCGCCGTCATGAAGCCACTCGGCCTGAAGGTGCGTGGCGCCGCCTACCTCGGCTGGTTCGGCCCCGTCGGAGTGGCCGCGATGTTCTATCTGACCGAGGAGGCCTCGCGGGCCGGTGCGGATCCGGTTCTCCTCGGCGCCGGGACACTGGTCGTGGTGGCGAGCACCGTGGCGCACGGCATCACCGCCGCCCCCGGCCGTGCGCAGTTCCGGGCCGCCGCCGAGCGCGAGCAGACGACGACCTCGTCGTCGTCCCCGTCGTCGACCTAGTCACCCGGGGCTCAGGCGCCCCGGTCGGCGTTGCCGGCCTTCCAGGTCTCCCACGGGACGTTCCAGTCACCGAGGCCGTCCCAGCCGGGCAGCGTGGGGCCGACGGTCCCGGTGACCTCAAAGATGTCACCGCGCTTGGCGTTGTCGTAGAACCACTTGGCGTCCGCCGTGGTGACGTTGAGGCAGCCGTGGCTGGTGTTCTGGCTGCCCTGCGCCCACACCGACCACGGCGCGGCGTGGACGAAGATGCCGCTGTACGACATCCGCGTGGCGTACTGCACCGGCGTGCGGTAGCCCTCCGCCGAGTCCACCGCCACGCCGTACGTGGACGAGTCCATGATCATCGAGGCGTGCTTCTCGCCGATCACGTAGGTGCCGTTGGGCGTCGGGGTGGCGTCCTTGCCCATCGAGGTGGGCATGGTCTTGATGACCTCGCCGTTGCGCTCGACGGTGATCATTTTGGTCGAGTCGTCCACCCGGGAGATCACGGCGTCGCCGATCTCGAAGTTGCTGTGGGCGTCCTGCTGCCCGTACATCCCGCCGCCGAGATCCTCGCCGTAGATGTCCACGTGGACGTCGATCTTGGTTCCGGGCGCCCAGTACTCGGCGGGGCGCCAACGGACCTCCTGGTCGGAGACCCAGTAGAACGCGCCCTCGACCGCCGGCTCGGTGGTGATGTGGATGTTCTCCTGCGCCGCGCGGCGGTCCGCGATGGGCTCGTCGAACATCACCGCGACGGGCTGGCCGATCCCCACCACGGACCCCTCACCCGTGGTCAGGTAGGCGGCCGTCATGATGTTCGGCGTCAGCGTGGTGAACGTGGCGTTCTTACGCGTCACTAGCCCGGCTTCGTCAGTGGCGGTGGACTCCACCGTGTACTGCCGGCCGTACCCGAGCTCCTCGGTCGTGCGCCACTCGGTCAACTCCGGGTTGAACTCCCCCTGCACCTGCACGCCCTCGGGGTTGCGCACCACGACGGAGTCGAGCTTGCCGTCCTCGGCGGTGAGCACGATCGGCTCAGCGGGGTTCGCGTCGGTGGCACCGTCCGCCACCGACAGGTCGATCACCGCGGCGGGACCCGCCGGCGCCTCGGCCACGGGGGTGTCCTCCACCGTGCCGTCGCCGATAGTGCAGCCGGTGAGAACCAGTGCGCCGGTGAACACGGCGGCCAGACCGAGACGGGCCTTCGACCGGGCCCCGGTCGCTCGCCGCGCCGTCCGATCCGTTGTCCGCAGGTTCACTGATGGCCCCTTCCAGCTGTCTCTTCCGCCCAGCCGTGGCCACGCCCGGGGGATGTCTACACCAGTATGCCTGCCGGGCTGCCCTCACTCCATATCGAAACACCGGAGTATGTCACATCACGGACCCCGGGAGTTGGACGGCAACCCGAACTCTGACCAGGCGATTTCGTGATCCGGGCTCGCGGCTGTTACTGTTTCTCTCGCACCGAGCAAGGCCGCAAGGCCAGCGAGGCGAGCGCCATTAGCTCAATTGGCAGAGCAGCTGACTCTTAATCAGCGGGTTCGGGGTTCGAGTCCCTGATGGCGCACAGAGCGAAAGCCCCGGGTTTCACGACCCGGGGTTTTTTCGTGTGCGCGGGGGCCGGGCTGCGCGGGTGCCGCGCGGGGGACGCTGACCAACGAGAAGAACGTCCCGCACACGTCGCCCGAGTGGGAGTGTGCGGGACGCTCTTCTGGATGAAGCCGAGCCGGAGCCGGGCCGACGCCTGAGCCGTCGCCGAACCCGACCGGACCGGGTCCGTGACGAGCGGCGGCGGGCTCAGAGGGCCCGGCGGGCCGCCAGGTACGCCTCGATGCGCTGCCGTTCCTTGCGCT
Organism: Dietzia sp. HMSC21D01; assembly: GCF_001815995.1. Classification (NCBI taxonomy): domain Bacteria; kingdom Bacillati; phylum Actinomycetota; class Actinomycetes; order Mycobacteriales; family Dietziaceae; genus Dietzia; species Dietzia sp. HMSC21D01. The sequence goes on from NZ_KV823892.1 coordinate 52,333, forward strand.
TGTTGGCCATGGACACCGTGATCCCGCCGACGACCAGGGCCGCGATCCCCCCGAGCACCGCCAGAACGCGCGGATCCTTCAGGGCCGCGGTCGCACGCTCCTTGCCCTCGGTCGCGAGGTTCTTGGGATTGACCCGGTCGATGATCTCGTCCAAGGTCGTCGCGAGATCGTCACGCGCCTTGGCGATATCGCCCTCGATGCTGTCGTAACTCCTGGACACGAGACCTCCGTCGATCGCTCGTCCGCGGGCGTCCCGCGGGTCTTGACCACGCCCACGCTACTGCACACCGACTGGATCCGCGCCCGAGCGCCGGTGCATCGGATAGGTTGGGAGGGTCCGACGCCCCGACTCGACCCCAGGAGCACCGGTGACCACACCACGGCTCGAGGTGGGCCAGCCGGCCCCCGCGTTCACCCTCCCCGACGCCGACGGCACCCCCACGTCGCTGCAGGATCTCCTCGCGGAGCACGGGAAGGTGCTGGTCTACGTCTACCCCGCCGCCATGACGCCGGGGTGCACGACCGAGACCGTGGACTTCGAGAACGCCCTCCAGCAGCTGCGCGACGCGGGCATGGGCGTCGTCGGCGTCTCCCCCGACGCGCCGGAGAAGCTGGCCCGGTTCCGGGACAAGCACGACATCACGTTCCCGCTCCTGTCCGACCCCGACAAGACGATGCTCACCGAGTGGGGCGCCTTCGGCGAGAAGAAGAACTACGGCAAGACCGTCATGGGCGTGATCCGTTCGACCTTCGTGGTGGAGTCGGACGGCACCATCTCGATGGCCCGATACAACGTCCGCGCGAAGGGGCACGTGGCGATGGTCGCCAAGCTGCTCGGCGTGGAGCTCCCCGAGCCCCAGCCGGCGGAGGGCTGAACCACCCATGCCGACCGAATCGTCCGAGCGCGCCCACGAGCCGTCACGGGATATCACCGACGAGGCCGTCCAGGACGAACCGAACATCCTCGTCCCCCGCCGTCGTCCGATCCAGGAGCGCAGCCGTCGGAAGTTCCAAGCGCTCCTGTCGTCGGCCCGGGAAGTGCTGGTCGAGGTGGGCTTCGACTCGTTCACCTGCGAGGAGGTGGCGTCGCGCGCGGGCGTTCCCATCGGGACGCTGTACCAGTTTTTCGCCAACAAGTACGTCCTGGTCTGCGAGCTCGACCGCCAGGACGCGCACGGCGTGATCGAGGAGGTCGAGCGGTTCGCGCAGAAGATCCCCGCGCTGGACTGGCCGGAGCTGCTCAACGACTTCCTCGACCACCTGGCCGACCTGTGGCTGCGGGATCCGTCGCGGCGCGCGGTCTGGCTGGCCACCCAGGCCACTCCCGCCACGCGGGCCACGGCCGCGGTGAACGAGCGGGAGATCGCCCGGATGATCGCCAGCGTCCTCGCGCCGCTCATGCCCGCCACGGAGCGGGAACGCCGCGCGTTCATGGCCGAGGTGTTGGTGCACGTGGCTTACTCGATGCTGAACTTCTCGGTCAGCGCCGGTCCGGTGCCCGGCGGCGAGGCGGGGGACACCGTCGGCTCGGCCGGTGGCGAGGACATGCACGACGCGACCGTCACCGAGCTCAAGCGGATGCTCACCGCCTACCTGTGGCTGGCGGAGAAGGAGGCCCAGGCCGACTGAGGCGGCCTCGCCGCTCCCCCGTCGCCGTGGAGCGCGACTACCTTGCCACCTATCCGCGCAGCGGCCCGTCGAGCACGACGAACGCGATCGCGGAGCCGCCGTCGTGGCTGAGGGAGACGTTCCAGCGCACGTCATCACCGAGGGTCGCGGCCACCTGCCGGGCCACCCCTCCTCCGAGCCGCACCGTCGGCCGGCCCCACGCGTCGCACACCGTCTCGATCTCCGCCCAGCGCAGCAGGTCGGGCGGGATCGGCGGGGGCTCGCCGTACAGCGCCGCGGACCACGCCTTGATGACGGCCTCCTTCGCGGCCCAGCGGGCGGCGAGGTGGCGGGCCAGCGGGTCCTCGTCGCGGCGAGGTGTCACCGCCCCGGGCGGGGA
>NZ_KV823893.1:0-600 GCF_001815995.1 Dietzia sp. HMSC21D01
CGACGCCGGCCCCGGCGCCCACCACTCCCGCTCCCGCCGCCGCGACCCCGTCGCTCGGCAAGGGCGAGGACGACGGCGCCGCCAACAACGAGACGCACCTGCGCGCCGCCCGCGTCCTGGCCATGGCCCAGGAGATGGCGGACCGCCTGACCGGCGAGGCCAAGAAGGAGTCCGACGGGCTCATGGCCAAGGCCCGCAGCGAGTCGGACCGGCTGGTCGGCGACGCCCGGACGCAGTCCGAGAAGCTGGTCAACGACGCCAAGTCGCAGGCCGAGAAGATGGTCGGCGACGCGCGCCGCGAGGCGGACAAGCTTCTCGCCGAGGCCAAGAGCAAGTCCGACGGCATCGTCAAGGATGCCCAGGCCCGGTCCGAGCAGCAGGTCAAGGAGGCGCAGGCCAAGGCCGACGCCCTGCAGGCCGACGCCGAGCGCAAGCACACCGAGATCATGGCCACGATCAACCAGCAGCGTGGCGTTCTCGAGAGCCGGATCGACCAGTTGCGGACGTTCGAGAAGGACTACCGCAGCCGTCTCACCAGCTACCTGGAGAACCAGCTCGCCGAACTCGGCAAGACCGGCTCCGCCGCCCCGGCGGCCCCCG
>NZ_KV823893.1:620-6665 GCF_001815995.1 Dietzia sp. HMSC21D01
CCCCCCGCCGATGCCGGTGGCGCCGCCGACCAGGCGGCCAAGAAGGACGGCGGCCACCGCGCCGACTGACCCCTCACGCGTGACGCGCCCGATCCGCGCGGCGTGAACGGTCCCCGCCCCTGCCCAGGGTGCGGGGACCGACGTATATTCGACGGCAAGGGGTGCGCACCACAGTGCGTGGCGCATCCTCTGCCACCACGCACCGCCCCCAGGAGGCACGAATGCTCGTCGCCGCGCTCGGACTGACGATCCTCGGATTCGGCTTTCTCGTCGCCGCGGTCGCGACCGGTCAGATCGGGTGGGCCTGGGCATGCATCGGGGTGGGAGCCCTGGGGCTGTTGCTGCTGGTGATCGACCTCATCAAGGGGCGCGGGGACCGTGACACTCGCACCCGCGGGCCCTCGGGAGAGGCGGACGTCCGGGCGGATGGGTAACATTGGACACCGTCCGGCCCCGAGTCGGACGCGCGATGATCCGGCCATCACCGGGGAGCGCTCGGAAGAACGGCGCGGTCCCGTTTCGGGACCCGCTCAGTAGAACCGAACGGGGGAGCCCGTCACAGCCCGACCCACGAGTGGGCGTCGCACGTCGTCGCCAAACGGGGTGGTACCGCGGACGGTGGCGCGCTGGGCGCCGCCGGATCGTCCCCGAGCGCAGGCCTGACCGGCCCCACGGATGCGAACTCGTGCGGGCCCCCTATGTGAGGAGTCCGCCCCACCATGAGCACCGAGCCCGTGAACCGCGAATCCGCCGACCCGGCGTCCGGCGAGGCCGGTGTCACCGGCAGCGCGTACCCGATCGTCGACCTCACCGGTGGTACCACGTCACAGACCCCCTCGTTCCCGGCCCTCGAGGAGACGGTCCTCGCCCGCTGGGACGAGCGAGACACCTTCCGCGAGTCCATCCGCAACCGGGCGAACGCGGAGGAGTACGTCTTCTACGACGGCCCGCCCTTCGCCAACGGCCTGCCCCACTACGGCCACCTGCTCACCGGCTACGTCAAGGACGTCATCCCGCGCTACCGCACCATGCGCGGCTACAAGGTGGAGCGCCGCTTCGGCTGGGACTGCCACGGACTGCCCGCTGAGCTCGAGGCCGAGAAGCAGCTCGGGATCACCGAGAAGTCCCAGATCCTCGAGATGGGTCTGGCCGAGTTCAACGCCGCCTGCGAGAAGTCGGTGCTGCAGTACACCGACGAGTGGGAGGAGTACGTCCACCGCCAGGCGCGCTGGGTGGACTTCGAGAACGACTACAAGACGCTCGACATCGACTTCACCGAGTCCGTCCTGTGGGCCTTCAAGCAGCTGTACGACAAGGGTCTCGTCTACAAGGGCTTCCGCGTCCTGCCGTACTCCTGGTACGAGCAGACACCGTTGTCCAACCAGGAGACCCGGCTCGACGACGCCTACAAGATGCGCCAGGACCCGGCCGTCACCGTGGGACTGCCGCTCGAGGCGCCACAGGACAGCCCGTTCCACGGGGCCGAGGCCCTCGTGTGGACCACCACGCCGTGGACCCTGCCGTCCAACCTCGCCGCCGCCGTGCACCCCGAGATCGACTACTCGGTCGTGCGGGTCAACTCGGGGCCCTTCGCCGGCCGCGTGTTCGTGTTGGCCGAGGCGCGCCGCGGCGTCTACGCGGCCGAGTTCGGTGACGACGCGCAGGTCGAGACCACCGTCAAGGGCTCCGAGCTGGTGGGCCTGCGCTACACCCCGCCGTTCGACTTCTTCGCAGGCCACCCCAACTCCCACGTCGTGCTCTCGGCCGACTACGTCTCCACCGAGTCCGGTACCGGCATCGTCCACCTGGCCCCGGCCTTCGGTGAGGAGGACAAGGAGGCCTGTGACGCCGCGGGCATCGAGCTGGTGATCCCGGTGGGACCGGACGGCAAGTTCACCTCGGAGGTGCCGCCGTACGCCGGCCAGCTCGTCTTCGACGCCAACGCCCCCATCTCGCGCGACCTGCGGTCGGCGGGCCGGCTGCTGCGGCACGAGACCATCGAGCACTCCTACCCGCACTCGTGGCGCTCGGGCCAGCCGCTCATCTACATGGCGCTGCCCGCGTGGTTCGTCAAGGTCTCCGCGTTCCGGGACCGCATGGTGGAGCTCAACCGCGAGCACATCACGTGGATGCCCGAGCACGTCCGCGACGGCCAGTTCGGCAAGTGGCTCGAGGGGGCGCGTGACTGGAACATCAACCGCAACCGCTACTGGGGCGCGCCCATCCCGGTGTGGGAGTCCGACGACCCGGCCTACCCGCGCGTGGACGTGTACGGCTCGCTGGACGAGCTCGAGCGGGACTTCGGCGTCCGGCCCACGGACCTGCACCGGCCGTACATCGACGACCTGACCCGACCCAACCCGGACGACCCGACGGGCAAGTCGACCATGCGGCGCGTCGCCGACGTCTTCGACTGCTGGTTCGAGTCCGGGTCGATGCCGTTCGCGCAGGTCCACTACCCGTTCGAGAACAAGGAGTGGTTCGAGACCCACAACCCGGGCGACTTCATCGTCGAGTACAACGGGCAGACCCGCGGTTGGTTCTACACCCTGCACGTGCTGGCCACCGCCCTGTTCGACCGCCCGGCGTTCACGCACGTCGCCGCCCACGGCATCGTCCTGGGCAACGACGGGCTCAAGATGAGCAAGTCCAAGGGCAACTACCCGGACGTCAACGAGGTGTTCGCCCGTGACGGCTCGGACGCCATGCGGTGGTTCCTCATGAGCTCGCCGATCCTGCGCGGAGGCAACCTCGTGGTGACCGAGCAGGGGATCCGCGAGGGCGTCCGCCAGGCCATGCTCCCGCTGTGGAACTCGTACAGCTTCTTCCAGCTGTACGCCTCCCGCCGGGCGACGTGGCGGACGGACTCCCAGCACGTGCTGGACCGCTACATCCTGTCCCGGTTGGCCTCGACCCGCGACGCCATGACCGAGGCCCTGGACGCCACGGACATCGCCGCCGCGTGCGACGAACTGCGCCTGTTCGCCGACGCGCTGACCAACTGGTACGTGCGTCGGTCGCGGTCCCGGTTCTGGGCGGGCGAGGACAGCGGGCGGGACTCTCGCGACGCGTTCGACACGCTGTACACGGTGCTCGAGACGACCATGCGGCTCGCTGCGCCGCTGCTGCCGCTGATGAGCGAGGTCGTATGGACCGGGCTCACCGGCGAGGAGTCGGTGCACCTCGTGGACTGGCCGGCAGAGGACGAGCTGCCGCGCGACGCCGCGCTGGTCGAGGCGATGGAGGCCGTGCGCGACGTGTGCTCGACCGTGTCCTCGATCCGCAAGGCCAAGCACCTGCGGGTGCGTCTGCCGCTGAACTCGCTCACCGTGGCGATGCCGGACGCGCAGCGGCTGGAGCCGTTCACCGGCATCATCGCCGACGAGGTGAACGTCCGTGATGTCCACCTGACCAGCGATGTGGCCGCGCACGGCCGGATGGAGCTGGCGGTCAACGCCCGAGCCGCCGGCCCGCGGCTCGGCAAGCAGGTCCAGACCTGCATCAAGGCCGCCAAGACCGGCGACTGGACCGAGGTCGACGGGGTGGTCACCGCCGGCGGCATCGAGCTGCAGGAGGGCGAGTACGAGCACCGCCTCGTCGCCGCCGATCCCGAGTCGACTGCCGCGCTGCCCGGCGGCGCCGGCCTGGTGGTGCTGGACCTGACGGTGACCGAGGAGCTCGAGGCGGAGGGCTGGGCCAAGGACCGCATCCGCGAGATCCAGGAGGCGCGCCGCGCGGCCGGGTTCGACATCTCCGACCGCATCCGTGTGCGGATGGCGGTGCCGGCCGATCGCCGGGAGTGGGCCGATCGGCACGCGCAGCTCATCGCCGCCGAGGTGTTGGCGACCGACTTCGCGGTGGTGGACGGCCTGGACGCGGCCGAGGGGGACGCGGTGGAGCTCGCCGAGGGCGTCCGGATGACGCTGGCGCGGGTCTGATCGGCCCGGACCCGACCCCTGACGGACGCGATCGTGAGCCGACGGAGGCGGCGGTGACCGACGGACAGGACCGCTGGGTCCTGCACGTCGACATGGACGCGTTCTTCGCCTCCTGCGAGCAGCTCACCCGGCCGACCCTGCGGGGTCGGCCGGTGCTCGTGGGCGGGCAGGGCGGCCGCGGCGTGGTGGCGGGGTGTTCGTACGAGGCGCGGGCGTTCGGGGCGCGATCGGCGATGCCGTCGCACCAGGCCCGGCGTCTCGTCGGCCCGTCGGCGGTGTTCGTCTCGCCGCGGATGCCGGTGTATCGCGCGTTGAGCCGCCGGGTGTTCGAGGTGTTCGCCGAGCACGCGCCGGTGGTCGAGCAGGTGTCGGTGGACGAGGCGTTCCTCGAGCCGCCCGGGCTGCGGGGCGCGGACGTGGACCGCACCCGGCGGTGGGCGCAGGATCTGCGGGCGGCGATCCGCGAGGCCACCGGGCTGCCGGCCTCGGTCGGTGCGGGGGCGGGCAAGCAGTACGCCAAGATCGCGTCCGAGTTGGCCAAGCCGGACGGGGTCGCGGTGGTCGCGCGCCGCGATCACGAGCGGGTGCTGCACCCGCTGCCGGTCCGGAGTCTGTGGGGCGTGGGCCCGGTGGCGGGGGAGCGGCTCGCGCAGTTCGGGGTGACGACGATCGGCGACCTGGCCGCGATGGACGACGACGACGTGGCCCACGCGCTTGGCAAGACGGTGGGCCCGGCGATCGCCCGGATCGCCCGCGGGTACGACGACCGGCCGGTGCACGAGCGGGCCGAGGCCAAGCAGATCAGCGCGGAGAGCACGTTCGCCGCCGACCTGACCACGCCCGGTCAGGTCACCGCGGCGGTACGACGGGCGGCGGAGGCCGCGCACCGGCGGCTGCTGCGCGACGGGCGTGCCGCCCGCACGGTGACGGTGAAGGTCAAGCGCTCGGACTTCACGTCGATTAGCCGCTCGTACACGCTGCCGGAGGGCACGACCTCGCTCGAGACGATCATCGCGGTGGCCAGGTCCCTGGCGCCGGATCCGGTGGACTTCGGTGCGATCCGCCTTCTGGGCGTGGGGGTGGCGGGCCTGACGGACTTCCACCAGGACGCGCTGTTCGAGCAGGAGTTCACCCTGGGCGTGCGGCCGGGGGCGGGGGTCGACGACGACGAGGACCTGCCAGACATCGTCGGTGTGGGCACCACCGTGACCACGGAGGAGTCCGAGCCGGCCGATGCCGGGTCGGGGCCCGCGGGCGCGGGGGCTGCCGCGGAAACGGGCGCGGGGGAACTCCCGGCGATCGGGGCGTGGCGTCGGGGCGAGGACCGTCGGTTCGAGACCGGCGCGGACGTGCGTCACCCGGAGTTCGGACACGGCTGGGTGCAGGGCTCGGGGCACGGGCGGGTCTCTGTGCGGTTCGAGACAGCGGTGACCGGGCCGGGCCGGATGCGCACCTTCGCCGAGGACGATCCGGCGCTCGAGCCCGCGGACCCCCTGGACTCCCTGGGCTGGTGACACCCCTCGCACGCCAGCCGCCCGGCCCAGCTGCAGCCGCTCGCGGCGATGGCGTCTCGCGCCCGCGAATGCCCGCCCCGGTTCGCAGCCGCTCCCGGCGATGGCGTCTCGCGTTCGCGCGTGCGCGCCCCGGTTCGCAGCCGCTCCTGCCGATGGCGCCTCGCGTTCGCGCATGCTCGCCCCGGACTCAGCCGCCCCCCGGCATGGCGTCTCGCCCCCACCGCGGTGCGCGCGAGACGCCATGGCGACGGGCGGCTGTTCTCCCGCTCGGCCCGCGCCGCCAACGGCCCGCGGCGGTGAGGGGTTTTCGGGCTGCTCGGGGCCTGCTCGTCAGTTGTAGAGGTGGAACCTCGACCACTCGCGGCGGACCCGCGCCGCGGCATCGACATCAGTGTCGGCGCGGGTCTCGGCGTCAGCGTCAGCGTCGACGTCGACGTCGGCCTCCGCCCCCTCCGCGACGGACAGGAGAGCGGCCAGCAGGACACGGGCCTGCCCCGAGCGCAGGTAGCCGGCGGAGAGCACCCCGCGGGCCGCGAGCTCGGCACCGCCGCCCCGGCCGCCGTACGTCGCGGTCACCTCGCCCCGCGGCACCC
>NZ_KV823894.1:0-9200 GCF_001815995.1 Dietzia sp. HMSC21D01
CGGGCGGGTCCGACGTCACCGTCGGGCGTGGTCACCGCCGGCGCGCTGTACGTCGGCGCGGCGGGTGCGTCCGCGCGGTCAGCCGGCCGCGGTGCGGACCCGGTCGGCTTGGAGCCGGTGGGCTTGTTCTGTCGCTTCGCGGCCGCGCCCTTCCTCGCCGGGGCCTTCTTCGTGGCGGCCTTTTTCGCCGGCGACTTCTTCGCCGGCGCATTCGCGGCGGGGACCTTCTCTGCGGCTGCCTTCTTCGCGGGAGTCTTCTTCGCCGGCGTCTTCGCGGCGGCCGCCTTCTTGGCGGGAGTCTTCTCCGCGGCTGCCTTCTTCGCGGGAGCCTTCTTCGCCGGCGTCTTCGCGGCGGTCGCCTTCTTCGCGGGTGCCTTCCTCGACGGCGCAGGGCGCTCGGCCACCTCGGTCGACTGCTCGTCGAGTGTGGCCACGGCCGTGGAGGTGCCCTCCCGTACGGCGACCTCGGCCCCGGCCGGGCCCGCCGGATCGCCACCGCCGTCGCACTCGGCCGCCGCGACGACGAACTCCGCCAGTGCGTCCTCGACCGCGTTCGCCAGCGGCCAGGGATCCGGCACGAGGTCCTTACACCCGATGAACCCGAAGTGGAGGCGTCCGTCCAGCGACATCACAGTGCAGTTCAGGCCGGCGCCGTGGAACACCGGGCCCATCGGCATCATCTTCTCGATCTTCGCGCCCAGGAAGTACAGCGGGAAGTTGGGGCCGGGCACGTTCGAGACCACCAGGTTGTGCACGACCGGGTGACGCTCGGAGAGTCGCAGCCGCGAGTACATACGCACCGCGGACCCGAACACCGACGGCGCGGCGAACTGCGCCCAGTCCGTGAGCAGGTTGGCGTCCAGGGCGTCGGTGTGGTCCTTGGCCACGGTGTTCGCGTCGCGGATCGCCTCGAGCCTCCCGACAGGGTCGTCGATATCCGTGGCCAGGGACATGAACATCCCCGACACCCGGTTGGTGCCCGGTCTGGACTCCGCGGCGTGCACGGACATCGGCACCATCGCGATGAGCGGCTTGCGCGGCAGGGCGTCCAGCCCGTCGAGGTACTTGCGCAGGGCGGTGGAGCACACGGCCAGCACCACGTCGTTGACCGTCGTGCCGAAGGCGTTCTTCACGCGCTTGACGTCCACGAGGTCCACGCTGGCGAAGGAGATGGACCTGTGGCCGGTGATGGTGCGGTTGAACGGAGTGCGCGGGGCCGTGAACGGCGCGGGCATGGCCAGCCCCTTGCGGGCACGGTAGATCCACGACGGCAACACCCCGAGCGTGCCCGGCAGCAGCGAGGCGAGCCGCCACGGCGTGGCCAGGCGGGACAGCGCCCCGCCGACGGCGAGCTCCAGTGCCCCGGAACCACCGGCGCTCTGACCGACCAGCTCCTCGTCGAGGTCCGGGTCCTCGGGCGTCAACGTGCACAGCTGCGAGAGCATGTTGGCTCCCGTGACGCCGTCCACCGTGGAGTGGTGCATCTTCGCGAACACGGCGACCCTGCCGTCCTGCAGGCCCTCGATGACGTACATCTGCCACAGCGGCATCGACCGGTCGATCGGCTGGCCGGCGAGGTGTGCGCACAGCTCCGCGAGTTCGTGATCCCCGCCGGGGGCGGGAATGCCGACGCGGTGCAGGTGGTGGTCGATGTCGAACTCCTCGTCCTCCACCCAGACCGGATGGTCCACGTTGAGCAGCGAGTCGTGCAGTTTGCGACGGAACGGGGGCATCGCGGTGATCCGCCGGGAGAGCTCGTCCCGCAGGGCCCCGAACGAGTACCCGTCCGGCATCTCGGACACATCCAGCACGATCAGCCCGCACACGTGCAGGAGCTGGGACCTGGTCTCGAAGTAGAGGAAGCTGGCGTCGAGCCCACTCAAGCGCTGCATGGAGGGAGTGTACGTCCGGGTTTCGCCCCACGGGTCGCGTTGCGAACGGTTCCGTGCAGCGAATGTGAACAGGGTCTACAGGACCTCGACGAGGACCCATGCGATCACGACGAACGCGATTAGCAGGACGAGGGCGAGCGTCACACGCGACCGGGGCATCAGCGGACCTCCTTCCCGGTCTCGGCGGTCCGCGGCGCGACGAGCGCGCGGAACCTCTGGACGAGCAGATCCGCGATCCACTCCACCGCCACGGCGGCGAGGAGGAACAGCGGGACCCCCATCGCGAGCATGATCGCGACCTGCAGGGGGAACGGCAGGGTGGCGAGCCAGAGCTCGACCCTGTCCCAGAACTGCAGGAACGCCGTCACGAAGGGATCCTACGACCGCCCGGTGGCGGCGGCGCGGCGGCCTCCCACCACCGAGGAGTCGAGTCCGCGTCGGCGCAGCAGGGCCGCCGTGTTCGGCTCAGACCCGCGCATCCGCCGGTAGGCGTCGAGGAAATCGATCGCGCCGCCCCGCGAGAGGACCTCGCGTCGCATCCGGTCCCCCGAGTCCCGCCTCAGCCCCCCGCGCTCCACGAACCACTCGGCGGCGTCGGCGTCGAGCACCTCGGCCCAGAAGTACGAGTAGTAGGCAGCCGAGTACCCGCCGGCGAAGATGTGCTGGAAGTACCGCGACCGGTAGCGCGGCTCGATGCCCGGTACGTCGAGGCCGGCACCGGCCAGCACACGGGCCTCGAACTCGTCGACGTCGGTGACGGCCTCCGCCTCCTCCGGGGTGAGCGAGTGCCACTCGAGGTCGATCAGGGCGGCGGCGAGGTACTCCACGGTGGCCTGGCCTTCGCCGAAGCGCTCGGCCTCCCGCATCCGCTCCACCAGTTCTTCACCGATCGGCTCCCCCGTCTCGACGTGCCGCGCGTAGCGGGCGAGCATCTCCGGCCGGCGCGCCCACATCTCGTTGACCTGGGACGGGAACTCGACGAAGTCGCGCGGGACCGAGGTGCCCGAGAACACCGGGTACTCCACATCCGACAGGAGTCCGTGCAGGGCGTGACCGAACTCGTGGAACATCGTCGTGACCTCGTCCATGGTGAGCAGCGTGGGCTGCCCCGCCGCGGGACGGGCGAGGTTCATGACGTTGACGACCACCGGGCGGGAGTCCAGGAGCCGGGACTGGTCCCGGAACGAACTCATCCATGCCCCGCCGCGCTTGGTGGGACGGGCGTAGTAGTCCAACAACAGCAGGCCGACGCCGGCATCCGGCTCCGCCCGCTCCTCGTCGAACACCTCGATCACGCGGACATCGGGCAGGTACCCGGCGAGATCGGTGCGCTCGGCGAAGCGCAGCCCGTACAACTCCGACGCCGCGTGCATCACCCCGTCGCGCAGCACGCGCTCGAGCTCGAAGTACGGCCGGACGGTCGCGTCGTCCACCCGGAACCGCTCGGCCCGCAGCCGCTCGGACTCCCACGCCCAGTCCGCCGGGTGCAGTTCGCGCTCCTCGCCACCGAGCAGGTCCTTGGCCTCGTTGCGGGCGTTGGTCACCGCGGCGTCGACCACGTCGAGCAGCAGACCGCGGGCCGCCTCCGGGGTCCCGGCCGTCTCCACGGCGAGGACGTGTTCGGCGTGGGACCCCAGCCCGAGCAGGCGGGCGCGCTCGGCGCGCAGGCGCACGATCTCCAGCACGATCGGGGTGTTGTCGTGCCCCGGGGTCGCGCCCCGGCCCAGCGAGGCCTCCGACACGCGGCGGCGCAGGCCCGCGTCGTCGAGCCAGGCGGTGATCGGCTGGACCGTCGGCAGCCCCAGCGGGATCAGCCAGCCGTCCCGGCCCGCGTCGGCGGCGGTCGCGGCGAGCGTGGCACGCATCGACTCCGGCAGCCCGGCGAGTTCGGCCTCGTCGGTGACGGGGACGGCCAGTTCCGTGGTGGAGGCCAGCAGGTTCTCGCCGAACTCCGTGGTGAGCTCCGCGAGACGGGTGTCGATCGCGGTGAGGCGGGCCCGGCCCGCGTCGTCGAGCGCCGCACCCGCACGGAGCAGGTCCCGGTGGTGCCGGCGGACGAGCCGCGCGGTCTCGTCGTCGAGGTCCGGCTCGCCGGCCTCCAGCGCGGAGTGGACCGCGTCGACGCGCGCGAACAGGCCGGGGTCCGTCATCACGGCCGAGCGGTGCGCGGCCAGCAGCGGCGAGACGACCCGTTCCACGGCCAGGCGGGCGGGCGTGGCGTCCGGGCCGAGCAGTCCGTAGAAGACCGACAGGACCCGGTCCAGAGCAAGGCCCGAGCGCTCGAGCGCGACCACGGTGTTGTCGGCCGTCGGCGGCTCCGGGTTGCCCACGATCGCGGCGATCTCCGCCGCGTGATCGTCGATCGCGGTGCGGATGGCCGGCTCGAGGTCCTCGTCCCGCACCGCCGCGAAGTCGGGCAGTCCGTACGGCAGCGGGGACTCGTCGAGCAGCGGGTGACGCGGGGCCTCGGGGCTCGGAGTGGTCATGACGGGCAGTCTACGTCCGCTCCCCGACCGTGCCCCCGCCCGCTCACGACCGCCGCGCGGCAACGCACGTCACGTGCACCGCGCGGCAGCGCACCTCACATCCACTGCGCGGCGGTGTCCCACGCCAGCCTCACGGCCAGGATCGCGATGACCGCGAGGAACACGGTGCGGATGAACTCGTTGCCGCGGTTCATGGCCATGCGGGCCCCGAGGAAGCCCCCGGTGAGGTTGGCCAGGGCCATGCAGCCGCCGAGGATCCACAGGACCTCACCGTGCACACCGAACACGAGGATCGAGGCGAGGTTGGTGGTGAGGTTGGCGATCTTGGCGGCCACGGTGCCCTGGAGGAACCCGAAGCCCAGGAACGCGACGATCGCGATGACGAAGAAGGAACCCGTCCCCGGGCCGAGGATCCCGTCGTAGAAGCCCACCGCCACGCCGATGAGCGCCGAGCGCCACGCGCGGGACCAGCCCGAGTGCCGCTCCTCGTGGACACGCCCCAGGCTCGGCTTGAGCCACGTGTAGGTTCCCACCGCGACCACCGCCACCAGGACGAGCGGGGTGAGCAGCTCCTTGGGGATGAAGCGGGCGACGGACGAGCCCGCCGCTGAGCCCGCGAAGGCGGCCACGACCAGCGGCGCGACCATTGCCACCGGAACCCGGATCCGGCGCAGATAGGTCGCCGTGGCCATGAGCGTCCCGGCCACCGACGAGAGCTTGTTGGTGCCGAGGATCTCCGGGGTGGAGGCGTCGGCGGGGAGACCGATGACCAGCGCCGGCAACTGGATGAGCCCGCCCCCGCCGACCACCGAGTCGACCCAACCCGCGACGAACGCCGCCAGCACCAGGGCCGCGAGGACCCACACCGAGACACCGACGGCGGACGACGAGGCTGCGCTCGCCAGGGAGAAGGGCATGTCGACAACTGTGCTGTAATCGGTTTGTGTATATCAACCCTTACGGAGCCGATCCGGTCACCCTGGCCGCCGACCTGGCCAACCGCCGCCCCCGCACCTCCCGCGAGCTGGTGGATCGCTGCCGCGAAGCGGGCGTGACCATCGATCGGAGCGCCTCCGACGCGGACCTCGGGGACCTGCTGACGTTCCTCGACGACTGGCTCGTCGTCGTCGACACCACCGACCCCCGTGAGCGCGCCACCGCGCTCAACGCCCTGTTGGCCGAGCACGCCGGGCCGCCGCGACTCACCGACCACGACGGACACTGGCACGTCCACTACCGCGCCGACGACGTCTCGTTCGCGCGGCTGCTCACCACCATGTTCTCGGTGGGCACCGCCCTGCACCTCACCTCACGCGGCATCGACCGGCTCGCGCGGTGCGCGGCCGACGACTGCGACGCCGTGTTCGCCGACACCACCCGCAACGGGCGCAAGGCGTACTGCTCGACGCGCTGCACGAACCGGTGCGCGGTCCGCCGCCACCGCGCACGGGTCTGACGCGGTCGCCGCCCGGACCCGCCGCCCGGACCTACTTCTTGTCCGTGCTCGAATCCGCCGACAGCGCCGCGACGAAGGCCTCCTGCGGCACGTCCACCCGGCCGATGGACTTCATCCGCTTCTTGCCCTCCTTCTGCTTCTCCAGCAGCTTGCGCTTACGGCTGATGTCGCCGCCGTAGCACTTGGACAGCACGTCCTTGCGGATGGCGCGGATGTTCTCGCGCGCGATGATCTTGGACCCGATCGCCGCCTGCACCGGCACCTCGTACTGCTGACGCGGGATGAGCTCCTTGAGCTTGACCGTCATCTTGTTGCCGTACGCCTGCGCGTGGTCGCGGTGCACGATCGCGCTGAACGCGTCCACAGCCTCGCCCTGCAGCAGGATGTCGACCTTGACCAGGTCCGCGATCTGCTCGCCGGCCTCCTCGTAGTCCATCGACGCGTAACCCTTGGTGCGGGACTTGAGGGAGTCGAAGAAGTCGAAGATGATCTCGCCCATCGGCAGCACGTACCGCAACTCCCCCCGCGTCTCCGACAGGTAGTCCATGCCCTTCATCTCGCCGCGCTTGGACTGGCACAGCTCCATGGTCGTGCCGACGAACTCGCTGGGCACGATGATCGTGCACTTGACGATCGGCTCGTAGACCTCGCGATTCTTGCCCTCGGGCCAGTACGAGGGGTTGGTGACCTGATGCTCGGAGCCGTCCTCGGCCACGACGCGGTACACGACGTTCGGGGCGGTGGAGATGAGGTCGAGGTTGAACTCGCGCTCCAGGCGGTCGCGCGTGATCTCCATGTGCAGCAGGCCCAAAAAGCCGCAGCGGAAGCCGAAGCCCAGCGCCACCGACGTCTCGGGCTCGTAGTCCAGGGACGCGTCGTTGTGGCGCAGCTTGTCCAGGGCGTCGCGCAGCACCGGGTAGTCCGAGCCGTCGATCGGATACAGGCCCGAGAAGACCATGGGGTTGGGCTCGGCGTACCCGGGGAGCGGCTCCTCCGCGCCGTTCCGCGCGGCGGTGACCGTGTCACCGACCTTGGACTGGCGGACGTCCTTCACGCCGGTGATGAGGTAGCCCACCTCGCCGGGGCCGAGCCCGTCCGTGGCCTTGGGCTCGGGCGAGATGATCCCCACCTCGAGCGCCTCGTAGGTGGTACCCGTGGACATCATCTTGACCTTCTCGCGCGGCTTGAGCGAGCCGTCGACCACGCGGACGTACGTGACCACACCGCGGTAGGTGTCGTACACTGAGTCGAAGATCATCGCCCGCGGCGGGGCCTCCGGGTCACCCACCGGGGCGGGGATGGTCTCGCACAGCTTGTCCAGCAGCGCCTCGACGCCCATGCCCGTCTTGCCGGAGACGCGCAGGACGTCGTCCGGCTCGCAGCCGATGATGTGGGAGATCTCCTCGGCGAACCGGTCGGGGTCCGCGGCCGGCAGGTCGATCTTGTTGAGCACGGGGATGATCTCGAGGTCGTTCTCCATGGCCAGGTAGAGGTTGGCCAGGGTCTGTGCCTCGATGCCCTGCGCGGCGTCCACCAGGAGGATCGCGCCCTCACACGCCTCGAGCGCGCGGGAGACCTCGTAGGTGAAGTCCACGTGACCGGGGGTGTCGATCATGTGCAGGACGATCTCCTCGCCCTCGTGCGCGCCGGAGCGCGGCACCCAGGGCAGGCGGACGTTCTGCGCCTTGATGGTGATGCCGCGCTCGCGCTCGATGTCCATGCGGTCGAGGTACTGGGCGCGCATGAGCCGCTCCTCGACCACGCCGGTGAGCTGCAGCATCCGGTCGGCCAGCGTCGACTTGCCGTGGTCGATGTGCGCGATGATGCAGAAGTTCCTGATCCTGGCCGGATCGGTGAACGTCGTCTCTGCGAAGTTGGGAATCTCGATCACTCCTGGAGGCGGGCCCGGGTGCTGCTGGGTTGCGGTCCGTCCGGGCGATCACCCCATTGTCACACGCCCGCAGCCCGAACACCCACCACGTATCGACCCGTGGGGACGGCGTCCACGGTGCCGTCGTCGAGGAACCGCGCGGTCGACGCGGTCATCGCCCGCATGTTGGCCGTCATACGCTCGTCGTCCCCGCGCGCGTCGAAGAACACCCCCAGGTCCGTCGCCGCCTCGGCGGGGAAGACCTCCTCCACGATCCCGTCGATCCGCGGGGCGTCCGGCGTGAGCGCGCGGACCACCACGTGCTGGGTGTAGGAGGTGGTGGACTGGGTGTCGATCGCCACCCGCGTGTGCTCCTCGAGCCACACACGCAGCCACTCCTCACGCCCGATCCGCCCCGGCCGGCGCAGGAACGCGATGTTGGCCATCCCCGCGCAGCGCCCGTCGGGTCCGGGCGCCGGGGCCGGCAGGGGTTCGGACGCGGTGACCGACCACGCCGACACCGGCCCGAGCGCCCCCAGCGCCGCGAGGAGTTCCGCACACGCGGTGGCCGAGGCGACCGGCACCCGGGTGCGGACCACCGCGAGCACCGGCAGCTCGGTGACGCGCACGTCGATCATCGCGCCGGCGACCTGTTCGTCGCGCACGTTGACCACGACCTCGTCGACGCCCAGTGCGGCCAGCGGCCCCGTCACGGCCTCCGCGATCCGCCCGCGCAACTCCTGCGCCCCCGCCGGCTCGACCGGCCCGTCCTGTGCCCACACCACGGCCAACAGCATGTCCATGGGTCGATCCTATGGCGGTTACCCTGACGGGCATGGCAATCGACTGGGCCCGCGTGGGTCGCACGGCGGTCCGGATGGGCCGTAGATACGGACCGACGGTCGCGCGCGAGGTGCGCAGGCGTCTGGACGACCGGGGTGCCTCCCCCGCCCTCTCGCGTCAGGCCGGCGCCCCGGGCCGGCCGGCCACCACGCGCACCGCACCCACCTCGAGCCGCGCGCGCACGATCTCCTACACCCCGGACCTGGATGGCCACGCCGATCCCGGCGAGATCGTGTGGACGTGGGTGGAGTTCGAGGAGAACGACGGACGCGGAAAGGACCGGCCGGTCCTGGTGGTGGGGCGCGACGGGGACCGCTTGCTGGGCCTCCAGCTCTCCTCGAGGGACAAGAGGGACGACGACGAGGAGTGGCTCGGACTCGGATCGGGCCCCTGGGACTCCGAGGGCCGGCCGAGCTGGGTACGCCTGGACCGGGTGCTGGACGTCCCCGAGCAGGGCATCCGGCGCGAGGGCGCGATCTGCCCGCGGCAGAAGTTCGACGCCGTCGCCGACCGGCTCCGCGCGGACTACGGCTGGCGCTGACGCCGGTAGTCCCGCGCCGCCCCTCCGCAGCTAGCCCTCCGCAGCTGGCGCTGACGCCGGCAGTTTCCGCGCCGCCCTCCGCAGCTAGTGGGCATCTCCGTTAGTTCGTCGG
>NZ_KV823895.1:0-18509 GCF_001815995.1 Dietzia sp. HMSC21D01
CGCGAGGACGGCAGCCGCGGTGGTCAGCGGCAGGCGCGCGGTCAGCAGAACCGCGACCAGGACTCCCGCGACCAGCAGGGCGGCCGCAACGACCGCGGCGGCCAGGGCGGCCGGAACAACCAGGGCGGTCGCAACGACCTGGACGGCCAGGGCGGCCGGAACGACCAGGGCGGCCAGGACGGCGGCGAGAACGGCCCCCGTGGCGACGGCCAGAACCGCGACGACGACGGCGGGGGCCGCGGTCGTCGGGGTCGCCGGCGTCGCGAGCGCAATCGTGGCGGCAACCGCCCGGCCGAGGGTGAGACCGAGGTGCGGGAGGACGACGTCCTCCAGTCGGTCGCCGGCATCCTCGACGTCCTCGACAACTACGCGTTCGTCCGCACCTCCGGCTACCTCGCCGGCAACAACGACGTCTACGTGTCGATGAACATGATCCGTCGCTACGGGCTGCGTCGCGGTGACGCGATCACCGGCGCGGTCAAGATGCCCCGGGACGGGCAGTCCGACGGTCAGCACGACGGTCCGGGCGGCGGCCAGGGTGGCGGCCGCGGTGGCGGACAGGGCGGGAAGAACCGGGCGAAGTTCAATCCGCTCGCCCGCATCGACACGGTCAACGGCGGCCCGGCGGACCAGGCCCGCCAGCGTCCGGAGTTCTCCAAGCTCACCCCGCTGTACCCCAACCAGCGGCTGCGGCTCGAGACGGAGAAGAACATCATCTCCACCCGCGTGATCGACCTGATCATGCCGATCGGCAAGGGGCAGCGCGCCCTCATCGTGTCGCCGCCGAAGGCCGGTAAGACCACGATCCTGCAGAACATCGCCAACGCGATCGCCACGAACAATCCCGAATGCCACCTCATGGTCGTGCTCGTCGACGAGCGACCGGAGGAGGTCACCGACATGCAGAGGTCGGTCAAGGGCGAGGTCATCGCCTCGACCTTCGACCGTCCGCCGTCAGACCACACCCAGGTCGCAGAGCTCGCGATCGAGCGTGCGAAGCGGCTGGTGGAGCTGGGCCAGGACGTCGTCGTCCTCCTCGACTCGATCACGCGTCTCGGTCGCGCCTACAACAACTCGTCCCCGGCCTCGGGGCGCATCCTGTCCGGCGGTGTCGACTCGACCGCCCTGTACCCGCCCAAGCGGTTCCTCGGCGCGGCACGCAACATCGAGAACGGCGGGTCCCTGACGATCATCGCGACCGCGATGGTCGAGACCGGCTCGGCCGGTGACACCGTGATCTTCGAGGAGTTCAAGGGCACCGGCAACGCCGAGCTCAAGCTGGACCGTCGGATCGCCGAGCGCCGGGTCTTCCCCGCCGTCGACGTCGGCCCCTCGGGCACCCGCAAGGAGGAGCTGCTCATGAGCCCCGAGGAGGCGGGCATCATGCACAAGCTCCGCCGGGTGCTCTCGGGTCTGGACACCCACCAGGCCATCGACCTGCTCATGTCGCAGCTGCGCAAGACCAACACCAACTACGAGTTCCTGTTGCAGGTGGCCAAGACGACGCCCACGCTGCCGCAGGACGAGGAGTGACCCAGGGCGCGGGACGGTCGCCGTCCTCGATCGACGACGTCCTGTCCGAGTACGGGGGCCTCGAGGCGCAGCTGTCCGACCCGACGTTGCACGAGGACGCGGCCGCCGCGCGCCGGGTCGGCAAGCGGTTCGCCGAGTTGACCCCGATCGTGCAGTGTCACCGCGCGCTGGTCTCGACCCGCGACGACGCCGCCGCGGCCCGCGAGCTCGCGGGGGACGACTCGTCGTTCGCCGAGGAAGCCGACCGTCTCGACGCCGAGGCCGCCGAGCTCGAGGCACGACTGGCGGATCTCCTCGCGCCCCGCGACCCGCACGACGCCGACGACGTGGTCATGGAGATCAAGTCCGGCGAGGGCGGTGAGGAGTCCGCGCTGTTCGCAGCCGACCTGGCGCGCATGTACACGCGGTACGCCGAGAAGCACGGGTGGATCGTCGAGGTCCTCGGCGTCACCGAGTCCGACCTCGGCGGCTACAAGGACGCATCGTTCTCCATCCGCTCCCGACAGCCGTCCCGCGACGGGGTCTGGTCGCGACTGAAGTTCGAGGGCGGCGTGCACCGCGTGCAGCGGGTGCCCGTCACCGAGTCGCAGGGCCGTGTCCACACCTCGGCCGCCGGGGTGCTGGTCTTCCCGGAGCCGGAGGACGTCGGCCCGGTGGAGATCGACGAGTCGGATCTGCGGATCGACGTCTACCGCTCGTCCGGCAAGGGCGGGCAGGGCGTCAACACCACGGACTCCGCGGTGCGCATCACCCATCTGCCCACCGGCACGGTCGTCACGTGTCAGAACGAGCGCAGTCAGTTGCAGAACAAGCAACGCGCCCTCCAGGTGCTCGCCGCGCGGCTCCAGGCCGCCGCGGAGGAGGCCGCCGGGGCGGAGGCGGCGGAGGGGCGGGCCAGCCAGGTCCGCACCGTCGACCGCTCGGAGCGCATCCGCACCTACAACTACCCGGAGAACCGCATCGCCGACCACCGGGTCGGGTTCAAGGCCCACAACCTCGACGCCGTGCTGGACGGCGACCTCGACGCGGTGCTCGACGCCCTCGCCGCCGAGGAGCGCCGTCGCCGCATGGAACAGGCCTAGGCAGTGGAAGGCGGCTGACGTCGTGGACCCCCGCCCCGCCCCAGCCGCCGAGGTGATGCGCTCGGCCACCCGGACGCTACAGGCGGCCGGTGTCGACTCGGCACACGTCGAGGCGCAGCTCATCTGCGCCCACGTCCTCGGCATCGATCGCGGCCGACTCATGATCGCCGACGACCTCGACGCGACGGCGGTGGCCGAGGTCGAGCGCATCGTCGCCGCCCGTGTGCGGGACCGGACGCCCCTGCAGTACCTGCTGGGCCGCGCGGCCTCGGGTCGGCTCGACCTGGCCGTCGGGCCCGGCGTGTTCATCCCGCGCCCGGAGACCGAACTGCTCGTCGAGTGGACCCTCGCCGCCCTGCCCGCGCCCACGCCCGAACCCGGACCGGTGGTGGTGGACCTGTGCGCCGGCAGCGGCACGATCGCGTTGGAGATCGCCCACGCCCGGCCGGACGCCCGCGTGCACGCCGTCGAACTGCACGACGCGGCCCTCGAGTGGCTCCGCCGCAACGCGGACGAGCGGGCGGCGGCGGGGGACACCCCGGTCGAGGTCCACCGCGCCGACGCCACCGATATCGAGACCCTCGCGCACCTGCGGGGACGGGTCGCGGCCGTCGTGTCCAACCCGCCGTACATCCCCGTGACCGACGACCTACCCGCCGAGGTCCTCGCGCACGAGCCGGCCACCGCGCTGTTCGGGGGAGGGGACGGCCTCGTCGTCGTCGTCCCCCTCGTCGACCTCGCGGCCGCGCTTCTCGCGCCCGGCGGCCTCCTCGCCGTCGAGCACGACGACACGACCGGCGACGCGGTCGCCGCGGTGGTCTCCGCGCAGGGGGGTTTCGGTACCGTGGAGCAGCACACCGACCTCGCCGGTCGGCCGCGGTTCGTCACCGCGAGGCGACTCGACGCGCGCCGCCGCGCCGTCGGCGACCACAGTGGCAACAACGACGACGACGAGGTCGTCACGAGCGCCCGGAAGGGGACCACCCGGTGACCATCACCTACGACTGCACCGAGGACACCGGCCGCGAGGTCGGCCTCAGCTCCGCGGCCGGCGCCCTGCGCGCGGGCAGGCTGGTCGTCACCCCCACCGACACGCTCTACGGCATCGCCGCCGACGCCTTCGACCCCGACGCCGTCAACCTGCTGCTGTCGGCCAAGCACCGCGGCCCCGACATGCCCGTCCCCGTCCTGGTCGGATCGTGGGAGACCATCGACGGCCTCGTCGTGAGCACGCCCGCCCCCGCCCGCGACCTCATCCGCGCCTTCTGGCCCGGCGGGCTGAGCCTCATCGTCCACCAGGCGCCGTCGCTGAACTGGAACCTCGGGCACACCCGCGGCACCGTCATGCTGCGCATGCCGCTGCACCCGGTGGCCATCGAACTCCTCCGCGAGGTCGGTCCGCTCGCGGTGTCCAGCGCCAACGTCTCCGGGCAGCCGCCGGCGACGACCGTCGCCCAGGCGCGCGAGCAGCTCGGCGACTCCGTCGCCGTGTACCTCGACGGCGGTCCCTGCGCGATCGGAGCCCCGTCGACGATCGTCGACCTCACCGGGGCCGCGCCGCGCATCGTGCGAGAGGGCGCGGTGACCGCCGAGCGCGTCGGAGAGGTCCTCGGCATCGACCCCGCGGCCCTGCGCGGCTGAGCCGTGGGCATCGGGATCCCGTTCCGGGAGCTCCTGCTCATCGGTGCCACCGCCGGCCTCGTCACCTTCGTCGTGACCGGGCTGGTCAGGGGAGTGGCGCCCGCGATCGGCGGACTCGCGTACCCGCGTGAGCGCGACGTGCACGTCGTGCCCACACCCCGGCTCGGCGGGGTCGGCGTCTTCACCGGGATGCTCGTCGCCGTCTACCTCGCCGCCCAGCTCCCCGCCCTCAACAGGGCGTTCCCGCCCTTCGCGCCCGACGTCGAGGCCACCATCATCGCCGGAGGCGTGATCGTCCTGGTGGGGATCGTCGACGACATCCTCGGCCTCGGTGCCGTCACCAAACTCGCCGGCCAGGCCGCGGCCGCCGGAGTCCTGGTGGCCATGGGCGTGTCGTGGACCCTGGTGTACCTGCCGTTCGGCGACGGCAACATCCTCGTCCTGGACCAGCTGCAGGCCGGGCTGCTCACCGTCGTCTTCACGCTGGCGATCGTCAACGCGATGAACTTCGTCGACGGGCTCGACGGGCTCGCCGCCGGACTCGGCGCGATCGCCGCGCTCGCCATCTGCGTGTTCTCCGTGGGGATCATGCTCGACCAGGGCGGAACGGTAGGCGCCTATCCGCCGGCGCTCGTCACCGCCGTGCTCGCGGGCGCGCTCCTGGGCTTCCTGCCCCACAACTTCCAGCCCGCGCGCATCTTCATGGGCGACTCCGGGTCGATGCTCATCGGGTTGGTACTCGCCGCGGCCTCCACCAGCGCGTCCGGGAAGATCTCGCAGAGCCTCTACGGGCCGCAGGAGATGATCGTGCTGCTCTCGCCGGTGATCGTCGTGGCCGCGGCGATGTTCGTGCCCGTCCTGGACCTCGTCATGGCGGTCGTCCGCCGCGTCGGGGCGGGGCGCAGCCCGTTCGCGCCCGACAAGATGCACCTCCACCACCGCCTCCTCGCGTTGGGGCACTCCCACCGCCGTGTCGCCCTCGTGATCTACGCGTGGGTCTCGCTCATCGCCTTCGGCGCCGTGGGCGCGACCATGCTGCCCACCGAGGTGATCGTGCCGCTCGTCGCCGCCGGTCTGCTCTCCGTGCTGGCCGCGACCCTGGTGCCGCGCCTCCGCAGCTCCCGGGCGCAACACCACGCGGGAGGCGGGACCGCGTCCGGCTAGGCTGCACGGCATGACTGATGCGCCCGCACCCGAGGACCGTCCCGCCGAGAGCCCGCACACCGCCGCGTTGCGCAAGGCGGTCCGGTTCGGCGTCCTGGCCCTGGCTGTACTCGCCGTCATCAGCGCGATCGTCTGGGCGCTCGTCGACGGTCTGCCCGGGTTGTGGGGCGCCCTGATGGGCGCCGGGATCGGCGGGGCGTTCGTCCTCGCCACCGCGATCGTCGTCATCGCCACCGCGCGCTCCGCGCCGCAGACCACCGCAGCGGTCGTGCTGGGCACGTGGCTCCTCAAGCTCCTGGTGGCGATGGGCGTGGTCGCCGCCCTCGCGCAGTTCGATTTCTACTCGCACACGGCCTTCGGCGTGACGATCATCGTCGCACTGGTCGTGGTGCTCGCGGGGGAGACGTGGGCCGTGCTCAAGGCCCGGACGCCGTACGTCGAACCCACCGTCCCCTGAGGGGTGCCCCTGCCGTCACGGACCGAGACCGGGGTGTTACTCTTTACGACGGTGAGACGAGCACGTCACCGGGCTGCCACGTGGCCTGACGACGTTCGCGCGCTGACCCGATCCGGCCGCGAACTCCGGGCCGCTCATACCGAACGCGCTGGGGCGCCCGTCGCCCGACACGACCAGGGGAGAACACACTGAGTACCACGCTTCTGGCCTTGAAAGGCGAGTTCCATCCCCCGAACATCGACAAGGAGTTCTTTCCTGTCGACAAGTGGCTGACGGACTTCGCCGGCGGTGCCTTCACCCTCGACCGCCTCATGCTGGTCCGCCTCCTCATGGCGGTCGTTCTCCTCGCGTTCCTGGTGATCGCGATGCGCAACCCGAAGCTGGTGCCGCGGGGCGTCCAGAACGTCGCGGAGATCTGCCTCGACTTCGTCCGGGTGCACATCTCGGAGGAGATCCTCGGCAAGGAGCAGGGTCGCCGCTTCCTCCCGATCATCGCGACGATCTTCTTCGCGGTGGTGGCGATGAACCTGCCGGCCATCATCCCGGGGCTGAACATCTCCCCGAACGCCCGGATCGGCTTCCCTCTGGTGCTCGCCCTGCTGGGCTACGTCACCTTCATCTACGCGGGATCCAAGCGCTACGGCTTCGGACGCTTCATCAAGGCGAGCGTCGTGATCCCCAACCTGCCGCCGGCCCTGCACCTGCTGGTGGTCCCGATCGAGCTCGTCTCGACGTTCATCCTGCGCCCCGCCACGCTGACCATCCGACTCATGGCGAACATGCTCGCGGGGCACCTGATCCTGGTGCTGCTGTTCAGCGCGTCGAACTTCTTCTTCTGGCAGCTCAACGGCTGGACGGTCCTGTCCGCCGGCATCTCCCTGCTGTCCGTCGCGTTCACGCTCTTCGAGCTGCTGGTGATCTTCCTGCAGGCCTACATCTTCGCGCTGCTGGTCGCCGTCTACATCGACAGTGCGCTCCACGCGGAGAACCACTAGTACCCGGGCCCCCAGGCCTGACACGACCACCCGTCAATCAGACAACCCACGTCCGACCGGGGCGGAACCACCCGCCCCGGCCATCTGAAAGGGAAACCCCATGGACATCGTCACTCTCGCCCAGGCCGCCGAGCAGAACGTCACCGGCTACGGCGCGATCGGCTACGGCCTCGCCGCCATCGGCCCCGGCATCGGCATCGGCATCCTCGTCGGCAAGACCGTCGAGGGCATGGCCCGTCAGCCCGAGATGGCCGGCACCCTCCGTACCACGATGTTCCTCGGCATCGCCTTCACCGAGGCGCTCGCCCTGATCGGTATCGTCGCCGGCTTCCTGTTCTGATCGACGACACACCGACCTCTTAGGGACGCACCATGAACAACGTCATCGCCATCTTGGCGGCCGAGGGGGAAGCACTCCCCCTGGAGGAGAGCCCCAACCCGCTCATTCCTCCGCTGTATGACATCGTCTGGTCGCTCATCCCGCTCGCCGTCATCCTCTGGCTGTTCTGGAAGTTCATCCTTCCGAAGTTCCAGCAGGTTCTCGATGAGCGAGAGGAGCGGATCGAGGGCGGTCTGCGTCGTGCCGAGCAGACCCAGGCCGAGGCGAAGGAGGAGCTGGCCAAGTACAAGGCACAGCTCGCCGAGGCGCGCAGCGAAGCGGCCAAGATCCGCGACGACGCGCGAGCCCAGGGCCAGCAGATCCTCGCGGACATGAAGGCCGAGGCGCAGGCCGAGAGCGACAGGATCGTCGCCGCCGGCAACCAGCAGCTCGCGGCCCAGCGTCAGCAGATCGTCGCGGAACTGCGTTCCGATCTCGGGCGTCAGTCCGTCGATCTGGCCGAGCGGCTCATGGGTGAGCAGCTGTCGGACTCCGTCCGTCGCTCCGGCACCATCGACCGCTTTCTGGCAGACCTCGACCGGGTCCCCGGCGCGGGCAAGAACTAAGGGAAGTGGAGTCCATGCACGCAGCGAGTCGCGACGCGCTCGACCAGACCCGTGAGGCACTGAAGTCCGCCCTGGCCGCCGACCCGGCCGGCGGGGCGACCGGTGCGAAGGTGGGCCAGGAGCTCTTCCAGGTCGTCGACGTCCTGGAGGACAACCGGTCACTCCGGGTCGCCGTGGCCGACACGTCCGCCCCGGTGGAGGCCCGCCAGGACCTCGTCCGCGGGGTGTTCGGGTGGAAGGTCGACCAGACCACGCTCGACCTCCTGCTCGCTGCGGTGTCCCGGGACTGGTCCAACCCGCGTGAACTGCGGGCGGGCCTGATCCTGCTGGGCCGCGAGGCGCTCCTGCGCTCCGCGGAGCAGCAGGGCCAGCTCCAGACGGTCGAGGACGAGCTGTTCCGGCTCGGCCGCATCGTCGCCGGCGACGCGGAGTTCGAGCAGGCCCTCGCCGACAAGACCGCGCCGGCGGACGCCAAGCGGGCCCTGCTCGCCCAGGTGCTCTACGGCAAGGTCACCGCGGTCACCGAGGCGCTGGCCTCCCAGGCCGTCGCCCGGCCGGCCGGGATGCCCGCGGACGACTTCATGGAGATCTCCCGGCAGGCCGCGGAACTGCGCGGCCGCGCCGTGGCCGTGGTGACGAGCGCGGAGCCCCTGACCGAGCAGCAGACCGACGACCTCCGTGGCCGGCTCGCGTCGATCTACGGCCGCGAGCTGGCCATCCACAACGACGTCGATCCCGCCCTGCTGGGCGGGGCGGTGGTCCGCGTGGGTGACGAGATCATCGACGGCAGCGTGGCGGGTCGCCTGGACGCGTTGCGGCGCACCCTGCGCTGACCGGTCCGACCGGTCGAACGACGAGCTGCGGTCTCCAGTGGTCGAGGCTCGGCACACACCTATAAAGCACATCCCGACTTTGAGAGCAGGAATGACATGGCGGAGTTGACGATCTCCTCCGATGAGATCCGCAGCGCGATTGCGAACTACACCTCGACTGTTTCGACCGACGCGACCAAGGAAGAGGTCGGCGTCGTCGTCGACACCAGTGACGGCATCGCGCACATCAGCGGTCTCCCCTCGGCGATGGCCAACGAGCTGCTGGAGTTCCCGGGCGGCATCCTCGGCGTCGCGCTGAACCTGGAGGACCGCGAGATCGGCGCGGTCATCCTCGGCAACTTCGAGGAGATCGCCCAGGGCCAGGAGGTCCGTCGCACCGGTGACGTCCTCTCCGTGCCCGTCGGCGACGGCTTCCTCGGCCGCGTCGTCAACCCGCTCGGCCAGCCGATCGACGGCCTCGGCGACATCGAGTCGGAGGACACCCGCGCCCTCGAGCTGCAGGCGCCCTCCGTCCTCGAGCGCCAGCCGGTCGAGGAGCCCATGCAGACCGGCATCAAGGCGATCGACGCCATGACGCCGATCGGCCGCGGCCAGCGTCAGCTCATCATCGGTGACCGCAAGACGGGTAAGACCGCCGTCTGCATCGACGCCATCCTCAACCAGAAGGCCAACTGGGAGTCGGGCGACAAGACCAAGCAGCTGCGGTGCATCTACGTCGCCGTCGGCCAGAAGGGCTCCACCATCGCGGGCGTCAAGGCGACCCTCGAGGAGCACGGCGCGATGGAGTACACCACCATCGTCGCGGCCCCGGCCTCCGACTCCGCCGGCTTCAAGTGGCTCGCCCCGTTCACCGGCTCGGCCATCGGCCAGCACTGGATGTACCAGGGCAACCACGTCCTCGTGGTGTTCGACGACCTGTCGAAGCAGGCCGACGCCTACCGTGCGATCTCGCTGCTGCTGCGTCGCCCGCCGGGCCGCGAGGCCTACCCGGGTGACGTCTTCTACCTCCACTCCCGCCTGCTGGAGCGGTGCGCCAAGCTCTCGGACGAGATGGGCGGCGGCTCGCTGACCGGCCTGCCGATCATCGAGACCAAGGCCAACGACGTCTCGGCGTTCATCCCGACCAACGTCATCTCGATCACCGACGGCCAGGTCTTCCTCGAGTCCGACCTGTTCAACCGTGGTGTGCGGCCGGCCGTCAACGTCGGTATCTCCGTCTCCCGAGTCGGCGGCGCCGCCCAGACCAAGGGCATGAAGAAGGTCTCCGGCTCGCTGCGTCTCGACCTGGCCGCGTACCGCGATCTCGAGTCGTTCGCGACGTTCGCCTCCGACCTCGACGCCGCCTCCAAGGCCCAGCTCGAGCGCGGCCAGCGTCTGGTGGAGATCCTCAAGCAGGACCAGAGCTCGCCGGTGGCCGTCGAGGACCAGATCGTGTCGATCTACCTCGCGGGCGAGGGCTTCTACGACAGCGTCCCCGTCGAGGACGTGCGTCGCTTCGAGAACGAGCTCCTCGAGCACCTGCACCACGCCGCCTCCGACGTCTACGAGCAGATCGCCGGCGGCGCCGCGCTGTCCGACGACTCGATGTCCACCCTCAAGGCCAAGACCGACGAGTTCAAGGAGGGCTTCGTGGCCTCCGACGGCTCGCGGGTCGTCAACGAGCCCGAGGCCGAGGCGCTGTCCGAGGACGAGATCGACCGCGAGACGCTGACGGTCACCAAGAAGAAGAAGGCCTGAGGCCTCGCGATGACAGCCATCCGATACTCGGGCGAGAGGAGCGTGATCTGAGACCATGGCCAACCTGCGCGAACTCCGCGACCGGATCAAGTCGGTCAACTCGACCAAGAAGATCACCAAGGCCCAGGAGCTGATCGCCACCTCGCAGATCTCCAAGTCCCAGGCACGGGTCGCCGCAGCGAAGCCGTTCGCGGACCAGATCACGGCGATCCTGACCGACCTCGCGAGTGCGTCGTCGATCCAGCACCGCATGCTCAACGAGCCCGAGGATCCCAAGCGGTCCGCGGTCCTCGTGGTGACCTCCGACCGTGGTATGGCCGGCGGCTACAACCACAACGTCCTCAAGGAGGCCGCCGAGCTCATCGCGTACCTCGAGGGCGAGGGTCGCGAGGTGGACATCTACGTCCTCGGCAACAAGGGCATCGTCTACTACACGTTCCGGGAGATCCCCCTCGCCGGTTCGTGGTCCGGGCACTCCGAGAAGCCCGACTACCAGGAAGCCCGGCCGGCCTTCCAGCTCCTGTCGAAGGCGTTCGCGGTCGGCGGCGAGGACTCGTTCGACGCCGCGGAGTTCCTCGGTGAGGATCACCAGGGCGACACGACCCGCAAGGGCGTGGACGAGGTCCACATCGTCTACACCCGGTTCGTCTCCATGCTGACCCAGACGCCCAAGGCGCGCCGGTTGGCACCGATCGAGACCCAGGTCGAGATCGAGGAGCTGGACCTGGGCGAGGACTACATGGACTCCCCGGAGGCCGAGTTCAAGCCCGAGGTCACCTTTGAGCCGGACGCCGACACCCTGCTCGACAACCTCCTCCCGAGGTACATGTCGACCCGGGCATTCGCCGCACTGCTCGAGTCGGCGGCGTCGGAGTCGGCGGCCCGTCGTACGGCCATGAAGTCGGCGACGGACAACGCGACCGACATCGTCGAGGGCCTCAGCCGTGAGGCTAACCAGGCCCGTCAGGCACAGATCACCCAGGAAATCAGCGAGATCGTCGGCGGAGCCGGTGCGCTCGCCGCGAGCGCAGGAAGTGACTAGACAATGACCACAGCTGTAACCGATCAGAGCACGACGGGCACGGCCGGTCTCACCGGCCGGGTATCCCGCGTCCTGGGCGCGGTCGTCGACGTGGAGTTCCCGCGCGGCGCCCTCCCGGCCCTCTACAACGCCCTCACGGCCGAGATCACCCTCCCGGCCGTCGCCAAGACGGTGACCTTCGAGGTCGCCCAGCACCTCGGTGACAACATGGTGCGCTGCATCTCGATGCAGTCCACCGACGGTCTCGTCCGCGGTGCCGAGGTCGTCGACTCCGGCAAGCCGATCTCGGTGCCGGTCGGCGACGTCGTCAAGGGCCACGTCTTCAACGCTCTCGGCGACTGCCTCGACGCCCCCGGCACGGGCCGGGACGGCGAGCAGTGGGGCATCCACCGCGAGCCGCCGGCCTTCGACCAGCTCGAGGGCAAGACCGAGATCCTCGAGACCGGCGTGAAGGTCATCGACCTGCTGACCCCGTACGTGAAGGGCGGCAAGATCGGCCTGTTCGGTGGCGCCGGTGTCGGCAAGACCGTTCTCATCCAGGAGATGATCACCCGTATCGCGCGTGAGTTCTCCGGTACGTCGGTGTTCGCCGGCGTCGGCGAGCGCACCCGTGAGGGCACCGACCTCTTCCTCGAGATGGAGGAGATGGGCGTCCTCCAGGACACCGCCCTGGTGTTCGGTCAGATGGACGAGCCGCCGGGGACGCGTATGCGCGTCGCCCTCTCGGCCCTGACGATGGCCGAGTACTTCCGCGACGTGCAGGGCCAGGACGTCCTGCTGTTCATCGACAACATCTTCCGATTCACCCAGGCCGGTTCCGAGGTCTCGACGCTGCTCGGCCGTATGCCGTCCGCCGTCGGTTACCAGCCGACCCTGGCGGACGAGATGGGTCAGCTGCAGGAGCGGATCACCTCGACCCGCGGGCGCTCGATCACCTCGCTGCAGGCGATCTACGTCCCCGCGGACGACTACACCGACCCCGCGCCGGCGACCACGTTCGCCCACCTCGACGCCACCACGGAGCTCTCCCGCTCCATCGCGTCGAAGGGTATCTACCCGGCCGTGGACCCGCTCACCTCGACCTCCCGCATCCTCGAGCCCGGCATCGTGGGCGAGGAGCACTACCGCGTCGCGCAGGAAGTCATCCGGATCCTCCAGAAGTACAAGGAGCTCCAGGACATCATCGCGATCCTCGGTATGGACGAGCTGTCCGAGGAGGACAAGGTCACCGTCCAGCGGGCCCGTCGTCTCGAGCGCTTCCTGGGCCAGAACTTCCTCGTCGCCGAGAAGTTCACCGGCCAGGTCGGCTCGGTCGTGCCGCTGTCCGAGACCATCGAGGCCTTCGACAAGCTGTGCAAGGGCGAGCTCGACCACCTGCCCGAGCAGGCGTTCAACGGCATCGGCGGTCTGGACGACGTCGAGAAGGCCGCCAAGAAGCTCTCGGGGAAGTGACCGTAGACAATGGCTGACATCGAAGTCGAGTTCGTCACGGTCGAGCGCCGCTTCTGGTCCGGTACCGCCACGATGGTGGTCGCCAAGACCACCGAGGGCGAGATCGGCATCCAGGCCGGGCACGAGCCGCTGCTCGGCGAACTGGACGCCGGTGGCACCGTGACCGTCTACACCGACGAGTGCAAGAAGGTCGCCGCGGTCCAGGGTGGCTTCCTCTCGGTCACCGCCCACAAGGTCAGTATCCTCGGTGAGGCGGCGGAGTGGTCCGACGCGATCGACCGTTCCGCTGCCGAGAAGGCGCTGTCCGAGGCCGGCGACGACGCCGCCGCCGCCGCAAAGGCCCGGGGTCGCCTCCGCGCCATCGAGAAGGCCGGCGCCTAAGTCGACCTCCGGCCCGACCGGCACCCCCGGCCGCGGCCACCGGAAGGAGTTGAGCAGATTGACGGCTCCCATCGAGATCGTTCTCGGTGTCGTCGTCCTGCTCGTCCTGATCCCGGTGGTCGCGGCCGCGGTCTATCGTCTGGTGGTCGTCCGACGGAACTCCACGTCGGTCCTCGTGCGCAGGACGGGGGAGGAGTCGTGGCGATACGGAGCGGTCCGGTACTCCGATACCGACGTCGCCTTCTACCGCCTGGGCAGCGTCCGGTTCGGAGCCGATGTACGGCTCGACCGTCGGAGTCTCGCACTGGGGGCGCGACGACAACCGACCGGTCCCGAGCTCGACGTGGCCGAGGAGGGCGAGGTGATCGTGCCCTTCTCCGGGACCGATCCCGGGGGCTCCGTCGTCGAGGGTGAGCTGTGCCTCGCGCCCGCCGAACTGACCGGATTGCTCGCATGGGTCGAGGCCTGTTCGACCGAGCAGATCCGGCCCCGGCGTCCCCACCGCTGACACCCCGGGACCGCGATCCCGGTCCGCTGCCCGACCGCACCGGTCCATCGCCCGTTTCAGGAGGAATCCTTGCGTCTCGTCGTCGCCACCTGTCAGGTCGACTACGTGGGCCGTCTCACCGCGCACCTTCCCATGGCGCCGCGCCTGCTGCTCGTCAAGGCTGACGGCTCGGTCAGCGTCCATGCCGACGACCGGGCGTACAAGCCGCTCAACTGGATGACGCCGCCCTGCTCGCTGACCGAGCAGGAGCATCCGGAGAACCCTGACCACCGCCTCTGGATCGTGGAGAACAAGGCGGGGGAGCAGCTGCGGATCACCGTGGCCGAGGTGCACCACGAGTCCCATCACGAACTCGGCGTGGATCCGGGTCTCGTGAAGGACGGCGTCGAGGCCCACCTACAGGAGCTGCTCGCCGAACACATCGAGACCCTGGGGCCCGGGTACAGCCTCGTGCGCCGCGAGTACATGACCGCCATCGGGCCGGTCGACATCCTCGGCCGTGACGCCGACGGGGTGACCGTCGCGGTGGAGATCAAGCGTCGCGGTGAGATCGACGGCGTCGAGCAGCTCACCCGGTACCTGGAGCTGCTCAACCGCGATCCGTTGCTCGCCCCGGTGACCGGGATCTTCGCCGCCCAGGTCATCAAGCCGCAGGCCCGCACCCTCGCCACGGACCGGGGGATCCGGTGCGTCACCCTCGACTACGACACGCTCCGCGGCATCGAGTCCACCGACCTCCGGCTCTTCTGAACGGGCTCGGCCGATGCCCAGGAGACACCGGCGCGGCGGCGGCGAACGCCCCGCGCCCCGGCGGGAGGGCCTCGGCGGCAGCGCGCTCGAGTCCGGCCCCGCCGGAGATCCCGATCAGTACCACGTCCGGTGGATCCCGGCGGGACGGGCTACGAAGGACTATCGATGCCCGGGGTGTGATCACCTCGTCACCGCGGGAACAGCTCACGTCGTCGCGTGGCCGGACCGGCCGGGTGGCGATGAGGAACGACGGCACTGGCACGCCGGGTGCTGGTCCGGTCGCGGCCGGCGTGGCCTCACCCGTCGCTGGAGCTGAACCCCGGTTCCGGCGGCAGCTCGAACTCGTCGTCGCCCTCGGTGCCGGGGATGGGTTCGAGCCTCGCGCGGATCGCGGTGAGATCGCCGATCACGCGCTGCCGGAGATCCCGTAGTTCCTCGACGTGCGCGCGGGCCCGCGCCGTGACGTCCCGCGCCTCGTCATGGGCCCGGTCGACGATCCGGCGCGCCTCCTCGTGCGCCTCACGGCGCGTCGCGTCGGCGGCGGCTACCGCGGCGTCGTGACGCTCGCGCTCCTCGCGCAGGGATTCGCTGCGGCGCAGATCCGACGCGAGTCGGAAATCCTCGTCGATCTGCTCGCGACGACGGGCGGCCTCCTCGTCGAGTGACCGCGCCTCCCGCTGGGCAGCGCGGACGATCTCCTCCGCCCGCGTGCGGGCCGCGGCGAGCACGCCGGTGTGTTCGGTCCGGACGGCGACGGCGCGGGCGCGGACGTCCGCCAGTTCGGCGGCAGCGGTCTCCCGGAGTCGCCACGCCTCCTCCTCGGCCTCCGTGCGGACGCGATCGGCGACGGCGAGGGCGGCGTCACGAATGGCCGCGGCCTCGGCGGTGGCGAGCGAGAGCATGGTGGACAGGCGATCCGACATCTGGTCGCTGGTGACCGGCGCCCGTCCGAGTTCCGCGACACGCGCCTCGAGCTCGCTCACGCGTGCGCGTGCACGCTCGGCCTCCGCGGTGGCCCGGTCGGCACGGGCGACGGCGGCGTCGCGGTCAGCACGCAGGAGCTCCGCCTCGGCCTCGAGGCGCGAGAGGGCGGCCGTCACCTGCTCGCGGTCGAAACCCTTGCGCACCACCGCGAACGGCTCGACGGTCGTCGGGGGAGTGTGCATGCTCGACATGCCCCCACCCTAGCCGCGGGCGCGGTCGTCGCGCCTAGTGCTGGTCGGAGGCGGGCTCGACCAGCTCGAGCAGCACGCCGCCCGCGTCCTTCGGGTGCACGAAGTTGATGCGGGAATCGGCCGTGCCCCGCTTGGGCGCGGGGTACAGGACCCGGACGCCGCGGCCGGTGAGGTGCTCGGTGATCGCGTCGATGTCGGTGACACGGACCGCCATCTGCTGGATACCGGGCCCGTTGCGGTCGATGAACTTGGCGATCGTCGAGGTCTCGTCGAGCGGTGCCAGGACCTGGAGGAGGGCGCTGCCCTCGGGGCGACCGGGCGATCCGAGCATCGCCTCGCGCACGCCCTGCTCCTCGTTGACCTCCTCGTGGAGGTTCTCCATGCCCAGGTTGTCGCGGTACCAGGCCACCGCGGCGTCGAAGTCGGGCACCGCCACGCCGACGTGGTCGATCGCCACGACGAGCTCGGAGGGCAGCAGGGGTTGGCCGGTTGGGGTAGTGGTCATACCTGCCACGTTATCCGTTCCCCCTTCCCGGTAGTTTGGCCAGTACAGTCGTTTCCCCTCGATCGGAAGGTGTCCCATGACCGCCGACCCCACCCGCACCGTCATCGTCTCCGGTGCCCGTACCCCGTTCGGCCGCCTGCAGGGAGGCCTGTCCTCCCTGTCCGCTCCCGAGCTGGGCGGCATCGCGATCCGCGCCGCCCTCGAGCGCGGGAACGTCCCCGCCGAGGCCGTCGACCAGGTGATCATGGGTCAGGTTCTGTCCGCCGGCAATGGTCAGATGCCCGCGCGGCAGGCGTCGCTCGCGGCCGGTATCCCCAAGCGCGTCGACGCGCTGAGCATCAACAAGATGTGCTTGTCCGGGCTCACCGCCATCGCGCTCGCCGACCAGGCGATCCGCTCGGGCCACTCCGAGGTCGTCGTCGCGGGCGGCCAGGAGTCCATGTCGCAGGCCCCGCACCTGCTGCCCAAGAGCCGGGCCGGCTACAAGTACGGCTCGATCGAGGTCCTGGACCACATGGCCTTCGACGGCCTGCACGACGTGCCGACGGACCAGCCGATGGGCGCGCTCACCGAGGCCCGCAACGTCGAGCTCGAGATCACCCGTGAGCACCAGGACGAGTTCGCCGCGATCTCCCACCAGCGCGCGGCCGCCGCCGCCGCGGAGGGCCGGTTCGCCGACGAGATCGTGCCGGTCACGGTCAAGGGCCGCAAGGGCGAGACCGTGGTGGACACCGACGAGGGGGTGCGCCCCGACTCAACGCCCGAGTCGATGGCCAAGCTCAAGCCTGCCTTCTCCAAGGACGGCACCATCACGGCCGGATCGTCGTCGCAGATCTCCGATGGTGCCTCCGCTGTGATCGTCACCAGCGCCGCGCGCGCCGAGGCCGAGGGCTGGACCGTCCTGGCCGAGATCGTGGGGTACGGGACGGTCGCCGGCCCGGACTCGACGCTTCAGCACCAGCCCGCCGACGCGGTGCTGGACGCCTGCAGGCGTGCGGACATCGATGTCAAGGACATCGACCTGTTCGAGTTCAACGAGGCCTTCGCCTCCGTCGGGCTGCACTCGACCCGGATGCTCGAGCTCAGCTCGGACCAGGTCAACGTCAACGGCGGGGCCATCTCCATCGGCCACCCGATCGGTGTGTCCGGTAACCGCGTCGTCCTCACGCTGGCGCTCGAGCTCGCCCGGCGGGGCGGCGGACTCGGCGCGGCCGCGCTCTGTGGCGGCGGCGGCCAGGGTGACGCCCTGCTCATCCGGGTGCCCGCGGCCGGCTGACACCCCCGTCCGGGCATCGTGGAAGGATCGGAGACGTGACGAGACCAGGTAACCGACCCCCGTCCGCCGCCGAGCAGAAGCTCGCGGCGTCGCTCGCCGGCGCCGTCGATCTCTCCGGCCTGAAGAAGCGGGCCGAGACCCGCCGGGACGCGGCCGCCCCCGGTCGCGCCCCGGGTCAGGGCGGTCCGCCGCAGGCCGGGGGGTCGCGGGTGCGGGTGGAGGTGGACGAGGCCTCCTTCGAGCAGGAGGTCCTCGTCCGCTCCGCCCAGGTGCCGGTGATACTCGAGCTCGTGTCGCAGCGGGCGCCGACCGCGCTGACGGCGACGCTGGCGGCCCTGGCCGAGGAGGCCGGGGGCCAGTGGGTGCACGCGACGGTCGACGTCGACGTGGCTCCGGGCATCGCGCAGGCCCTCCAGGCGCGCGCGGTGCCGACGGTCTACGCCGTCGCGGCCGGGCGGCCGCTCGCGGACTTCGAGGGCGAGCAGCCCGAGGACGCCCTCCGCCAGTGGCTCGCGGCCGTGCTCCGCGCGACTGAGGGCAAGCTGAGCGGGCCGGCCCCGGAGACCGGGGAGACCGAGCCGGACGAGGCGTCGGATCCCGAGCGGGACGCCGCGGAGGAGGCGTTGGCAGAGGGGGATCTCGCGGCCGCCGAGGAGCGCTTCACCGCGCTCGTGGACGCGCGCCCGGGCGATCACACGCTCGTCGAGGCGCTGCGGTACGTCCGGGCGGCGCGGCGCGTGTCGGAGGACGCGGACGCGGGCGAGGGTGCGGTGCCCGAGGCGCTGCGGGCCGCGGACGCGGCGCTTGTGGCCGGCGAGTACGAGACCGCCTTCTCCGGGTTGGTCGGCGCCGTCCGCGTCACCACCGGCGACGACCGTGCCGCCCTGCGTGCGAGGCTGCTCGAGCTCCTCGACGCGCTGCCGGCGGATGATCCGCGGGTGCTGGCCGCGCGCCGCGACCTGGCGAGCGCCCTGTACTGACGCATCACCGGTGGCCCCGCGTCGGGCCGCCGGTGCCCCGCGTCGAGCCGTCG
>NZ_KV823896.1:0-6481 GCF_001815995.1 Dietzia sp. HMSC21D01
AGGCCCGGCGGCCCCGCGCCGGAGGGTGAGTATGTCCACGGACCCTGTTCTCCTGCTCTGCCGAACGGTCCCGCGGCGGCCGCTGGGGTAACGCTTGTCATTCCGAGCCGGACGCGGGATATTGACCTCGTCAATAGCGCTGAGTCTGGTGGTTCCGTGTTGCCGGGCGATTACCTCGTGGTTCCGGTGTGTAACCGACTCGCCCGTCCACCGCCCGCCAGACCGCAGACCGCCAAACCGTCAAACCGCCAGGAGGACAGATGAGCACCGCTCGAGGCGACGGCCAGGAACGCCTCGGCGCGCGCATCCGTCACCACCGCCGCCAGCTCGGACTAACGCTCGTCGAGGTAGCGGGTCAAGCCGGGATCTCGCAGCCGTTCCTGAGCCAGATCGAGCGGGGCAAGGCCGCCCCGAGCATGGCCACGCTCGAGGGCTTGGCCCACGCACTCGGCACCACACAGGCCCACTTGTTGGAAGCGGTCAGCTCCACCACTGACCCCGCAGCGGGCCCCTGCTCCCCCGATCGCGGCGTGGACATTCGTCGCGCCACAGAGGGGGCTGTGCTCACCCGCTCGGAAGGCACCGTCGGCGGACACACCCGCCTCCTCCCCGGCGGCCCGAACGGTACCCAGTTCCTCGAGTTCGTCGAAACCAACCACGTCCCCGGCCGGCTCTTCGAGCACCCCGGCAACGAGTGGCTCTACGTCACCCGCGGCACCATCCTGCTCGACGTCGGCGGCGCGACGAGCCGACTCGACGTCGGCGACGTGGCCCGTTACGACGGCACCCTGCCCCACCGCTGGTATGCCCCCCAGGGCGAGCAGGCCTGCCTCATCGTGGCCAGGCCCGGCTGAGGGCACCGGTCCAGCCGCATGCCTCAGCACCCCAGGCGCTCGGGGTCGCCCGGTCGCCCGAGGCCGCGACCTGGGGTGCCCTGCACACCGCGAGCAGGGCACCCCAGGTCGGACCCTTGGGCAGGGCTGCGGCATACCCCATCCGCCGACGCACCTGCCGAGTGGTCGCGACACGGCCCTCCCCTGCCGCGCCACCCGCCCGGAAACCTCGGCGACCTTCTGACCTGGGGTGCCCTGCGCGGCGCCCGCAGGTCAGCGCACCCACGCGCCATCTCGGCGGTCCGTCCGACAGGGTCCGGTCGAGCCCGCTCCGGCCGATGCTGCCGGGCGATGTCGTACCTCGAACGTAGTGTCGAATCATGGCCACGAAAGACACGCGCGCGTCCGAGTCAGAGGGACAGCACCGGGACCGACCGAGCCGAGCCCGCGAGGAGAGCCCCCCAGTCCATCCAGGCCCCGAGGACACCGGGGACCCGCCCTTTCCTCCACCGGGGTTCCGCACCGCGACCGGGCCCGAGTTGGAGGTCATCGTGCCCGACGCCTTCAGCGAGTGGGACGTCAACCAGCGGCACGGCTACCTAGCGCAACGAGTCATCAACGCCGCCGAGGGCCGCTCGCTCGCCTTCGCTTATGACTGCGTGCAGCTCGCGGGCGATCGAGACCGGTACCGCGACCCCTGGGAAACGGCGGCCTCCATGCTCGGCGTCTCGATGGGTATGTCGCGCCACCGTGCGGCCCGGCTCGTCACCACTGCCGTCGAGCTCACCGAACGGCTCCCCCGCACCGCGGCGCTGGTGGCGACCGGGTGGATCGGGCTCCTCGCAGCCCACACCATCGCCGAGGAGACGGCGATGGTCGCCGACCACCTGATGCCGGAGCTCGACCGGAGGATTAGCGAGGGGCTGGCCCCCACGAGACGCCGCACCCATCCGCCCCGGCCCGGGCCCCTGCGCAAGATGCTCGGAAAGACGGTCCGGGCCTGCGATCCGGTGGGGGCTGACGCCCGGGCCCGCCAGGCGCGGCAGGACGAGGACGTGGAGATGATCCCGCTGGCCGACGACCGGGCACTCATCTCCGCCACTCTCACCGCGGAGTCGGCTGTGGAGATCGCGGACCGTATCGAGGCCATCGCCCGGACCGCCTCGAAGGACGATCCACGGTCGATCGGGCAACTCCGTGCCGCCGGGTTGCTGGCCCTCAGCCGCGGGTGGGCCTGCCTGCCCGATCCCGACGGCGAGCATCCCACCGACCCAGAGGCCCGCACCGCCGCACGGCGCGTGATCATCAACGCCTACGACGACGGCACCCCGGACAACCGCGGCGTGACGCTGGCTGGATACGGCCCCGTCACCGGCCACACCGCCGACGAACTCGAGCGCAGCGCCCGCCGCAGGATCGATTCCCTCGGGGACCTGGCCGACCCCGACTCCGACGCCGCCCTCCGATACACCCCCTCGGAAGCCCTCGCACGCTTCTGTCGCGGGCGCGACGGCACCTGCGTCTTCCCCGGATGTCAGACGCCCGCCGAGAAAGCGGACCTCGATCACATCATCCCGTTCGACCACGACGATCCAGACCGGGGCGGCCACACCACATCTGATGACCTGGGATCACTGTGCCGATGCCATCACCGACTCAAGACCGACGGCATCTGGGCGTACTACCGAGACGTGGACGGCACCTACATCTGGATGCACGGGCCGAACCATCCGGACCCGGACCCCGGCACCCGCGTCGCGAGCCAGCCCACCGGGCCACTGGCGGGTCTCGCCGCGCCGCGACATTCCGAGTCCAGTCACCGACAGCAGGAGGCCGCCGAAGCGGGCCGGACCGGCAGCGGTTCAGCGATCGCGCGGCGGCGGCCGCACCTGCGGCACCGGCGCGCTGCTGACCGCCGCCGGTTCCGCGCGATGGCCGAGACCGAACGACAGCGTCCTCATCGGGAGCCCGAGAACAGACCACCCGGACCGGTCGACGATGTCCCGCCACCCTTTTAAAGCAATCGCGATGTCAGTACCTCGGCCGGGTCGGATACGGTCCGTCCGCGGGGCCGTGCGGGCCGACCGTGTGCACCTCGCGGAACTCGAAATCGGCGAAGTCGGAGGCCAGGCGACCCCAGTTCTCCCGGGTGATCGCCGTCGTGACGGTCCCCGCGATCCGGCTGATCCCGCCGTAGATCCCCGAGAGTTGGTTGCCGGTGACCCCCATCGAGGTGCGTGCGCCGGTGGAGAAGTGGTGCAGCCGCGTGATCCACGGCGCGGTCCCCGGGTGTCGCTCGGTGAACTCGAAACCCGGCCCGAGGTAGGGGCTGCGGCCCGCGGGGTGGTCCGCGGCGAAGTCGTGGACGTCCGCCCACAGGGCGATGTCGTCGACGAACTCGGACAGTTCCGGGCGACGCCGCAGGTCGACCTCGTATCCGGTGGCGCTGATCACGACGTCGGCACGGACACGGCCGACGTGGGTGTCGATCGCGAGCTCGCTCCCGCCCGCGCCGTCGTCGACCACCTCGACGCCGTCCCACCCGCAGCCGGTGTGCAGGGCGAAGTCGGGGTGGGCGAAGCAGCGCCACACCGTGTGCTGGGTGGGCGGCTGCGGTAGACCGCCGCTGAGGAGGGTGAAGTCCCACTTGGCCCGGTCGTCCAGGCCGTAGAAGCGTTCCTGCATCCCGGGGAACTCCATCCAACGCAAGGGGTTGGAGCCGGGGACGGTCTCGCGGCGCAGGAACACGTCCGCACGCGCGGCACCGTGGTCCAGCGCGGTGGCAGCGTTGTCGAATCCCGAGGCCCCGCCACCGAGGACGGCCACCCGCAGGCCGCGCAGGGCGTCGAAGTCGATCGGATCCTCGGTGTGGAACCACCGCTCGCGTGGCAGCGACCGGACGACACCCGGCACGCGCTGCCCGCCGCCGCCGGCCAACCCGAGCGAGAAGACGATCCGCCGCGCGGTCACCGACGTGCCGGCCGCATTGCCGCCCGTGCCAGCGCCCGTCAGCTCCACGGTGAAGGGGCCGTCCGGCGTCGTGGGCCGGTGCACGGCGGTCACCCGAGTGTGGTGGCGCACCGTGAGGCCGGTGATGTCGCGATACCACCGCAGGTAGTCGTTCCAGTCCAGCCGCGGCACGAGGTCGATCTCCGCCCACGCCTCCTCGCCGTAGACGGCCTCGAACCACCGGCGGACGTGCAGCGACGGGACGTCGAACTCGATGCTGCGCATGTGCTTGGGGCTCCGCAGAGTGTGCATGCGGGCGTAGCGATCCCAGCAGCCCACGCGGTCTGCCGGGCCGTCGTCCACCACGAGGACGCGGTCGATGCGTTGGCGCCCCAGCGCGAACGCGGTTCCCAGCCCGGCCTGACCGCCGCCGATGACGAGGACGTCCAGGTCGGGCGAGCTGTCGTCGCGGGGGATCCAGTCGCGGACGTGGCTGGTGGTCTCGATGTCCTCGCGCACGCGCGCGGCGAGCCGCGCCAGTCGGGCGTCGGCGTCGGGCAGGCGACGGGACCCGGTCGCGTAATCGAGCTGGGGGATCTCGGAGATCACGGAGGTCATGGACGTCTCCTGTGGCGTCTGGCCCGGGGCTTCCGGGCGTGCCCGGGTCCTGCGCCCGGGCGGACTCCGCGCCGCTGCCTGACGAATGACTCGTCCGTCGGGGCGTCGGTCGCCCCGCCGGCCGGGTCGGCGGGGCCGACCGCACCGTCGCGGTGTCGATCCTGAGTCTGGCAGCGCCGCTTTTCGGTGGTGTTACGGCGCCGTGAGGCCGGTGTGGCGGCGGTGGTCACCGCCCAGCCGACGGCCCGTGGACGGCCGGGGCCGCGGAGAGGGGTGGGTGCGCTGCCGCGCGGACTCTGGCTGCCTCTCGGACCGCCGCGGTGTTGGCCTTGCCGTGACGGGAGCCGGCGAGCTTCGCGGCGATGTGGTCTCGGACCGTGACGGGGTCGTAGGCGTCCCCGCCCGGGCCGGCGAACTCGGGCAGGGTCTCTACGACGGCGTCGACGTTCCCGTCGTGGAAGAACGCGGCCGAGCGGCGGCGCATGATCCGGCCGTCGACGACGGGCGGGGCGACGCGGTGCAGGGTCGACATCCACCGGTCGTTGGTGAGGCGGGCGGTGAGGTCCCCGAGATTGACCAGCAGGCCGCCCTCGACGGGCTGCACGTCATGCCAGACCCCGCCGGGGCCGAGAACCTGCAGGCCCGCGACCCTGTCGGCCCAGAGGACGGTGACGAGGCCGAAGTCGGTGTGCTCGCCCATCCCGCGGAGGTCGCCGTCGAGGGTGACCGGCCCCTCGTCGAGGGCATAATTGACCATGCGGAGGACGTCGATCGAATGGTCGGTGAGCCGGTCGAACAGCTCCGGCGGCTGGCCCAGGGCATCGGCGAAGACCCGCGTGAGCACGCGCGCGACGCGGGACGCCTCGCTGAAGTAGGTCTCGACGCGTTCGCGGAAGTGCGCTACCTCGGGCCAGACGTTGATGCCGTAGTCGTCCTCCGACAGCCCCAGTCCGGTGAACGAGCGAGCCTCCACACCGACGTTGAACGCCTCGAAGAAGTCGTTCATCCGGTCGGCGGACTCCACCCCCAGGCTGAGACTGAGGGATTCGCTCTTCGGCGGGCTGTACCCGCGGTTGGCGCCGGCCACGCGGTAGGCCTTCTTCGTCTCCAGCGGCAAGGCGAAGAAGTCGTCGATAGCGCCCGCCAGTCCGTCGATCACCTCCGGTGGGATGCCGTGACCGACGATCTGGATGAATCCGACCGTCGAGCACGCGTCGTCGATCTCGCGGGCGACGCGGGTTCGATCGTCGGCGGTCCCCTCGGCGGCCCCCTCGTCAGACCCGGTGGCGACGTACGGCGTCAGGTCCACGATCGGTACGTGGAAGGCGGTCTGGTCGGGGACGGTCTGGTCGGGGACGTTCTGGTCGCGGACGGCCAGGTCGGGGACGGTCTGGTCAGTGGTCATGTGTTTCCTCCCGGAAGTGCGTCGGTGGTGTCGGTCGAAGGCAGGGGGGGGGCGACGGCGGCGACGGCGGGTCAGGGGCCGGGACAGCAGAACTCGGCGCGCGACGGTGGATCGACGTGTCCATCTCCACCAGTCGCGCGCCGGTGCCGCCCCTGCGGCGGGCCACCAACTCGGCGGCGATCGACAGGGCGGTCTCGGCAGCAGTACGGGCGCCGAGGTCGAGACCGATCGGCGCGGAGAGTCGGCTCAACTCGGCCTCACTCACGCCGAGCTCGGAGAGCCGCGCGACCCGCTCGGCGTGGGTCCGTCTGCTGCCCATCGCACCCACGTACCCAGCTGCGGTGTTCAGGGCCGCGAGCAGCAGCGGGATGTCGAACTTCGGGTCGTGCGTCAGGACGCAGATCGCCGTGGTGGCGTCCACCGGGGTCCGCCGCAGGAACTCGTCCGGCCAGCACCGGACGACCTGTTCCGCGGCGGGGAACCGCCCGGCCGCGGCGAAAACCGGCCTCGCATCGCACACCGTCACCCGGTATCCCAGCCCCGCCCCCAGTGGGACCAGCGCCTCGGCGAACGCGGTCGCGCCGAACACCAGCAACCGCGGGGCCACGAGCGGGTGCACGAACACGCGACTCGCCCGCCCGGCGATCTCGGCGGGCACCACCGCCGGTCCCGCGGC
>NZ_KV823897.1:0-6826 GCF_001815995.1 Dietzia sp. HMSC21D01
CTGCCACAGGATCGCCCCGCCGTTGGCCGGATCGTAGATCCGCCCACCGAAGGTGCGGTCGTAGAAGACGCCCAGGGCGGCGGCGGTGAGCAGCGGGAAGATGAGCAGGATCAGCACGGACGCCACGAGGACGTTCCACGTGAAGATCGGCATACGGAACATCGTCATGCCCGGGGCACGGAGACAGATGATCGTGGTGACGAAGTTGACGGCACCGAGGATGGTGCCGATACCGCCGATGCCCACGCCCAGGATCCACAGATCGGCGCCGACGTTGGGCGAGTGGATCTTGTCCGCGAGCGGCATGTACATCGTCCAGCCGAACGACGCCGCACCACCGGGGGTCAGGAAGCCCGACAGCATGATCGTGCCGCCGGCGGCGAACAGCCAGAAGCCGAGCGCGTTGAGACGCGGGAACGCCACGTCCGGGGCGCCGATCTGCAGCGGCATGATGTAGTTCGCGAACCCGACGACGATCGGGGTGCCGTAGAGCAGGAGCATCACCGTGCCGTGCATGGTGAACAGCTGGTTGAACTGCTCGTTCGACAGGAACTGCATGCCCGGGAAGAAGAGCTCCGCCCGGATGAGCAGGGCCATGAGGCCGCCGATGAAGAAGAAGATGAAGCAGAGGACGATGTACATGATGCCGAGCATCTTGTGATCGGTCGTCGTCAGCATCTTCCACACGAACGAGCCCGGCCGGGAGTTGCCGGTAGGTTCACCCGGTGGGTGGTCGAGTTCGTGGACCGGCTTGGGGGCCACTGCGGTCATAAGGGTCCTCCTGAACGCCTCACCCGACGTCGCGGGTCGAACCACCGACCCCACGTCGAACGCATAGGAATAGTGCGCGAGAGCAATCCTAACCCTCGGCTGAGAGCGACGCCCACCCGCCCCGTCCTTCTCGTCACCAGTAATCACCCCCGTTAACCGCGGCGCGGGCCGCCGCGCGGGCCAGGGTCGCGGAGCGGCCCCGGGGACCCGGGTCGACCTCGGTGGGAACGGCCCCGTCGGGCCCATCTCCTAGGCTGTTGTCCCATGACCGATTCCGTTCCCGTCCTCCGCCGGCGCTCCGGGCGGGGGTATACGCGGCGTGCTGTTCGGGCCGCGGCGCCGCTGGCGGCCGGTCTCGCCCTCGCGGCGTGCGGCCCCTCCCCCGTCGACATGGTCGAGCACCCCGTGACGACGACCCCGTCGCGGATGGCCGGTGAGGAGCTGCAGCGCTCCGCCGAGCCCGAGGAGTCGTGCGCGCCCGCACCGGTGCCCACGGAGTTCCCCGGCGCGGGCACCCGCAGGGTCGACA
The DNA here is from genome assembly GCF_001815995.1 of Dietzia sp. HMSC21D01. Lineage (NCBI taxonomy): Bacteria > Bacillati > Actinomycetota > Actinomycetes > Mycobacteriales > Dietziaceae > Dietzia > Dietzia sp. HMSC21D01. The sequence goes on from NZ_KV823897.1 coordinate 1,301, forward strand.
CCACCGGGCCGGGCCCGGACAGCGTGTCGGTGCCGCGGTCGCCCGAGCGCATCCTCGCCCTCGGGGTGGGTGCGGTCGACACCGCCTGCGCTCTGGGACTGCAGGACCTCGTCGTCGGCACCTCCGGGCTGCCCCGCGACGCCGACGTCTACCTACCCGCTCCCCTCGTGGCTCTCCCGACCATCGACCTCGGCGGAGGCGCGGACGCCGGCGCGGTCGCCGACGCCGCGCGCGGCCTCACGCCCGACCTCATCGTGCTGGCCGGGTCACAGGATCTCGATCCCGCGGTCGTCGACGCGCTCGCCGACGTGGCGCCGACCGTCGTCTACTCCGCAGACGTCCTCGAGTGGGCCGAAGCGACCGAGTCCGTCGCCGACGCCTACGGCCGACCGCGGGCGGGCGGCGACCTGTTACTGGACGTCATCGACCGGGCGCGATTCACGGCCGGGGCGACCACGCCGTCGGACTCCTGGGTGTCCCTGGTCTCGGTCGCCGACGGCTCGGGTGCCGGGGCGCGGGTGCAGGACGCCGACACGCTCGGCTCGCTCATGTTGGAGGCGGTGGGCGCCGGGCGTCCGCCCGCGCAGCGCACCCGCGACGGCGAGCGGGTGCCGCCGCTGCCCGAGTCGCCCCCGCTCGGTGACGAACTCGACGGAGACGTCATCTTCGCCGTGGTGGGCGGTCGCCCCGATTCCGAGGAGGCGGCGCGGGAGGTCTTCGCCTCGGATCGGTGGACGGAGTTGGACGCGGTGGGCGCCAACCGGGTGTTCGTGGTGGACCGGGCCGTGTGGGAGGGCGCCGGTCCGGTCGCGGCCCGTGCGGTGCTGGAGGACATCCGGGGGTCGATCAACGGGATCGCCCCCGACGGCTAGTCGCGGACACCGCCCCCGACGGCTAGCACCGGAACAACGACGAAGCCCCTGCGACCGCTATCGGTCGCAGGGGCCCCACGGCGTTCTCGGGCGGCTGGGTCAGAAGTCCCAGTCCTCGTCCTCGGTGGCCTCGGCCTTGCCCATGACGTAGGAGCTGCCGGAGCCGGAGAAGAAGTCGTGGTTCTCGTCGGCGTTGGGGCTCAGCGCGGACAGGATGGCCGGGTCGACGTCGGTCTCGTCCTTGGGGAACATCCCCTCGTAGCCCATGTTCATCAGCGCCTTGTTGGCGTTGTAGCGCAGGAACTTCTTGACGTCCTCGGTCCAGCCCACCGGGTCGTAGAGGTCCTCGGTGTAGTCGGCCTCGTTGTCGTACAGCTCGAAGAGCAACTCGAACGTGTAGTCCTTGAGTTCGTCCCGCTCCGCCTGGGTGACGTGCTCGAGACCGCGCTGGTACTTGTACCCGATGTAGTAGCCGTGCACGGCCTCGTCCCGGATGATGAGCCGGATGACGTCGGCGGTGTTGGTGAGCTTGGCGCGCGAGGACCACCGCATGGGCAGGTAGAAGCCCGAGTAGAACATGAACGACTCGAGCATCACCGAGGCGATCTTGCGCTTGAGCGGGTTGTCACCGGCGTAGTAGCCGAGGATGATCTTCGCCTTGCGCTGGAGGTAGGGGTTCTCCTCCGCCCAGCGGAACGCCTCGTCGATCTGCGGGGTCGAGCACAGGGTGGAGAAGATCGTCGAGTAGCTCTTCGCGTGCACGGACTCCATGAACGCGATGTTGGTGAGCACCGCCTCCTCGTGCGGGGTCGAGGCGTCTGGGATCATGCTCACCGCGCCGACGGTCCCCTGGATCGTGTCCAGCAGCGTGAGTCCCGTGAAGACGCGGGCGGTCATCGTCTGCTCGTACTCGGTCAGGGTCTGCCATGACGGGATGTCGTTGGAGACCGGCACCTTCTCCGGAAGCCAGAAGTTCGTGGTGAGCCGGCCCCACACCTGGTCGTCGACCTCGTCGGGGACACGGTTCCAGTTGATCGCCGACACGCGGTCGACGAGCTTCGGCTGGATGCCGGCGGCGGGGCTGTGCGAACCCGGAGCGTGCAGCTCGGCGGTCATCGGTTCTCCTCCTGAAAGCAGGTGTGGATTGTGGCGCGGGACCGGGCCCGGAGGGTCAGAGCATGCACGAGACGCAGCCCTCGACCTCGGTGCCCTCGAGCGCGAGCTGACGGACACGGATGTAGTACAGGGTCTTGATGCCCTTGCGCCACGCGTAGATCTGCGCGCGGTTGACCTCGCGGGTGGTGGCGGTGTCCTTGAAGAACAGCGTCAGCGACAACCCCTGATCGACGTGCTGGGTGGCCGCCGCGTAGGTGTCGATGATCTTCTCGTAGCCGATCTCGTACGCGTCCTGGTAGTAGTCCAGGTTGTCGTTGGTCAGGTAGGGCGCCGGGTAGTAGACGCGCCCGATCTTGCCCTCCTTGCGGATCTCGATCTTCGAGGCCACGGGGTGGATCGACGACGTGGAGTTATTGATGTAGCTGATCGACCCGGTGGGCGGGACGGCCTGCAGGTTCTGGTTGTAGATGCCGTACTTCTGCACGTCCGCCTTGAGCGCGCGCCAGTCCTCCTGGGTGGGGATGGCGACCTCGGCCTCGGCGAAGAGCTGACGCACTCGGTCGGTGGCCGGCTCCCACGTCTGGTCGGTGTACTTGTCGAAGAACTCGCCGGAGGCGTACTCGGACTCCGGGAAACCGGCGAACCAGGTTCCACGCTCACGCGCGATCAGGTTGGAGGACCTGAGGGCGTGGTAGAGCACGGTGTAGAAGTAGATGTTCGTGAAGTCGATGCCCTCCTCGGATCCGTAGTGGATCCGCTCGCGCGCGAGGTAGCCGTGCAGGTTCATCTGCCCCAGGCCGATCGCGTGCGACTCGGAGTTGCCGCGCTCGATGGACGGCACCGAGTTGATGTGCGTCTGGTCGGACACCGCGGTCAGGCCACGGATGGCGGTCTCGATGGTCCGGCCGAAGTCGGGCGAGTCCATGGCCTTGGCGATGTTGAGCGAGCCGAGGTTGCAGGAGATGTCCTTACCCACGTGCGAGTAGGTGAGGTCCTCGTTGAACTCCGACGCGGTGGAGACCTGGAGGATCTCCGAGCACAGGTTGGAGTGCGTGATCTTGCCGGCGATCGGGTTGGCCCGGTTCACGGTGTCCTCGTACATGATGTACGGGTAGCCGGACTCGAACTGCAGCTCGGCGACGGTCTGGAAGAAGTGCCGGGCGTTGATCTTGGTCTTCTTGATCCGGCTGTCCTCGACCATCTCGTGGTAGTTCGCCGAGATGTCGACGTCCGCGAAGGGCTTGCCGTAGATCCGCTCGACGTCGTACGGCGAGAACAGGTACATGTCGTCGTTGCGCTTGGCGAGCTCGAACGTGATGTCCGGGATGACGACGCCCAGCGAGAGGGTCTTGATGCGGATCTTCTCGTCCGCGTTCTCCCGCTTGGTGTCGAGGAACTTGTAGATGTCCGGGTGGTGCGCGTGCAGGTAGACCGCACCCGCGCCCTGGCGCGCGCCGAGCTGGTTGGCGTAGGAGAAGGAGTCCTCCAGCAGCTTCATCACGGGGATGACGCCCGAGGACTGGTTCTCGATGTGCTTGATCGGGGCGCCGTGCTCACGCAGGTTGGACAGCAGGAGCGCCACGCCACCGCCGCGCTTGGACAGCTGCAGGGCGGAGTTGATGCTGCGGCCGATGGACTCCATGTTGTCCTCGATGCGCAGGAGGAAGCAGGACACGGGCTCGCCGCGCTGCTTCTTGCCCGAGTTGAGGAACGTCGGGGTGGCCGGCTGGAAGCGGCCGTCGATGATCTCGTCGACCAGCTGCCGGGCGAGGGTCTCGTCGCCGGCGGCGAGGGTGAGCGCCACCATGCAGACGCGGTCCTCGTAGCGCTCGAGGTAGCGCTTCCCGTCGAAGGTCTTGAGCGTGTACGACGTGTAGTACTTGAACGCGCCCAGGAAGGTCGGGAAGCGGAACTTCTTGGCGTAGGCGTGGTCGAACAGCTCGCGCACGAAGTTGCGCGTGTACTGGTCCAGGACCTCGCGCTCGTAGTAGTCCTTCTCGACGAGGTAGTCGAGCTTCTCGTCGAGGTTGTGGAAGAAGACCGTGTTCTGGTTGACGTGCTGGAGGAAGTACTCCCGCGCCGCCTGACGGTCCTTGTCGAACTGGATGTTCCCGTCCGCGTCGTAGAGGTTGAGCATGGCGTTGAGCGCGTGGTAGTCCAGACGCTGGCCCTCCCCCGCCTCTCCCGCGGTGGTGCTCTCAGGGTTCACGGTTGGTGCTGCCAAAACTCTTCCAATCCCTCTCGGACGCGGATGACGTCCTCGTGTGTGCCCATCAACTCGAAGCGGTAGAGGTACGGGACCCCCAGCTTCTTGGCGATCACGTCGCCGGAGCGACCGAAGTCCGCTCCGAAGTTGGTGTTGCCGCCGGCGATGACTCCCCGGCACAGACTTCTGTTGTGCGCGTTGTTGAGGAACGCGACCACCTGCCGCGGGACCGCGGCCCCGCTCTTACCCGTGATCTCGAGGCTTCCCCCGTAGGTCGGGACGATCAGAACATATGGGTCCGACACGACCGGCATGGGCTCGGTCTTCCGCACGGGTATCCGCACCGCCGGGAGACCGAGCTTGTCGACGAACCGCTTGGTGTACTCCGAGATGTTGGAGAAGTAGACGATCCTCACCGGCTGATCGGCCGGCAGCGGAGCCGCCATCGACGCCCCCTTGTCACAGGAACTCGAAAGGTGCTGGTGTCCTCGGGCCGTCAGGCCGCCACGGAGGCGAGGGCCTTGATGCGGTCCGGGCGGAAGCCGGACCAGTGGTCGGAACCGGCCACCACGACGGGCGCCTGGAGGTGCCCGAGGGCCATCACGTACTCGCGGGCCTCGTCGTCCACCGAGATGTCGACGACCTGGTACTCGATGCCCTGCTTGTCGAGCGCCTTGTAGGTGGCGTTGCACTGGACGCACGCGGGCTTGGTGTAGACGGTGACCATGTGTGTCTGGACCTCTTTCGGCACGGCGCCGGACGGCGCGAGGGGCTCTTCTGGTGATGGCCGTCTCGTCCGGGGTTTCGGCCCGGACGAAGGGTCGGCCGCGTGTCTGTCGGTGGTCGTGCGCCGAATCGCATGGATGGCATTCATCGGTGCTTCAACACCTCCCAACACTACCCCTAGTGGCGAGAAGGTCAACTGACCACAACATTTTGGTCTTACATCCCTGGAATTCCCAGGTCGTGATCCCGCCTTGTGGGATGCCCCTGCTCAGCGTGGAACCGGGGGCACCGGGGCCCTCAGCGGCGGGTGCACCACCCCATCGTGGCATCCCGGAGCGCGTTCCGGAACACGGTTTCGGCAACCCACAACGCGCCCCCAGAGCCCTCACAACGCGCCCCCGGTTGTCCCCATCCCTTCCACAGGTTGCCCACCATTCCGCTCGATTCCGCACCCTCGCCGTCACCCCCGCCGATCGGAGCGTCGGGACGTCGCGGGCGCAGGGTCGGGCGCCCTCTGAGGCCACCCTGGGAAGCCGTAGGACACCGCTGGTGGGCGCTGCCGACGGCGGCGGCGGGCGGCGGCGCGACGCCGGACCCCCGCCTAGT
>NZ_KV823898.1:0-5217 GCF_001815995.1 Dietzia sp. HMSC21D01
CTGCCACAGGATCGCCCCGCCGTTGGCCGGGTCGAAGATCCGGCCGCCGAACGTGCGGTCGTAGAACACGCCCATGCCCGCCGCGGTGAGCAGCGGGAAGATGAGCAGGATCAGCACCGACGTGACGAGGATGTTCCACGTGAAGATCGGCATCCTGAACATCGTCATGCCGGGGGCCCGTAGGCAGATGATGGTGGTGACGAAGTTGACGGCGCCGAGGATCGTGCCGATGCCACCGATCGCCACCCCGAGGATCCACAGGTCCGCGCCCACGCCCGGGGAGTGGATCTTGTCCGAGAGCGGGGCGTACATGGTCCACCCGAACGACGCCGCGCCACCGGGAGTGATGAAGCCGGTGAGCAGGATGATGCCGCCGGAGAGGAACAGCCAGAACCCCATGGCGTTGAGGCGCGGGAACGCCACGTCCGGCGCGCCGATCTGCAGCGGCATGACGTAGTTCCCGAACCCCACGACGATCGGCGTGCCGTAGAACAGCAGCATCACGGTGCCGTGCATGGTGAACAGCTGGTTGTACTGCTCGTTCGACAGGAACTGCATGCCCGGGAAGAACAGCTCCGCCCGGATGAGCAGGGCCATCAGGCCGCCGATCGAGAAGAACACCAGGCACGTGGCGATGTACATCAGGCCGATCTTCTTGTGATCGGTCGTGATGAACAGCTCACGCCAGGAGAGCCCGAACGGCCGCCGGATGGCGGGAGCGTCCGCTGCGGTGACCGCCCGCCCGGGCGGCACGAGAGTGTCTGACATCGGTACCCCGTTCCTCTTCACGGCCGAGGCGGGGCGCGGCGGTCGCCGCGTCCCGCGTTGTGACCAGCGCCAAGATCAGGTGACGACTCTCACCGTACGCGTCCCCCGGCGGAACGGAGCGGGATCGCCCCCGAGAGGGCTTACCAGATGCTCACCCGCTCCTCAGGCGCCAGCCACAGCCCGTCCGCATCGGTCACGCCGAAGGCCTCATGGAAGTCGTCGAGGTTACGCACCACCTGGTTGCAGCGGAACTCCGGCGGCGAGTGCGGGTCCACGGCGAGCCGCCGGGCGGCCTCCTCGGCGCGGGTCTTGGTGCGCCACACGATCGCCCACGAGGTGAGGAGCCGCTGGATCCCGGTCATGCCGTCGATCTCCGGACCCACGTCCGGCCCCTGCGCCGGCTGGCCGTCCGTGCCCTGCGCCAACCGGTAGGCCAGCAGCGCGATCGTGAGGCCGCCCAGATCGCCGATGTTCTCCCCCACCGTGAAGGCCCCGTTGACGTGGTCCTTCTGGGGATCGAGGCCGTCCGGGGTGAGGCCCTGGTACTGGGCGATCAGCGCCTCCACGCGGGTCCCGAACGCCTCGCGGTCGTCATCGGTCCACCAGTCGACCAGGTTGCCGTCGCCGTCGTACTTCGCCCCCTGGTCGTCGAAGCCGTGGCCGATCTCGTGGCCGATGACCGCGCCGATCGCCCCGTAGTTGGCGGCGTCGTCGGCGTCGGCGTCGAAGAACGGCGGCTGCAGGATCGCGGCCGGGAAGACGATCTCGTTCATCACCGGGTTGTAGTAGGCATTGACGGTCTGCGGCGTCATGTGCCACTCGTCGCGGTCGACGGGCCCGCCCAGCTTGCCCAGTTCGTACTCGTGCTCGAACCGAGCGGAGCGACGGACGTTGCCGATGAGGTCGTCGGCGCGGACCTCGAGCGCCGAGTAGTCCCGCCACTTGTCGGGGTAGCCGATCTTCGGCACGAACGCCTCGAGCTTGTCGAGTGCGCGCTCGCGGGTGGCCGGGGTCATCCACGGCAGCCTGCTGATCGAGTAGCGGTACGCGGCGGTGAGGTTGGCGACCAGTTCCTGCATGCGCGCCTTGTGGCCGGGCGGGAAGTGGCGGGCCACGTACTCCTTGCCGACCTCCTCGCCGAGGGCGGCCTCGACCGCGCCGACGCCACGCTTCCAGCGGGCCTTGATCTCCTCGGTCCCGGACATGACGGTGCCGTAGAAACGGAAGTTCTCCTCGACCAGCGCCGTGGGCAGGTACGGCGCGCGGGAGGAGACGATCCGCCAGCGCAGCCACTCCTTCCACGTCTCGAGCGGCTCACCGGCCCAGAGCCCGGCCACCGCGGTGAGGAAGTCGGGCTGCATGGCGACGAGCCGACCGAAGGTCTCCTCGGTGCCGCCGAGCTCGCGGGCCCAGTCGTGCCAGGGGAAGCCGGGGGCCAGCGTCGGCAGCTCGTCCCAGGTCACGGGGTTGTAGGTCTTGTCCGCGTCGCGACGGGCCACGACGTCCCAGTGCGCGGCGGCGATGCGCGTCTCCAGCGCCAGGATCCGCTCGGCGCTCTCGCGGGCCGCGGTGGCGTCCGCGAGCCCGGCCAACTCGAGCATCCGCGCGATGTGTTCCGTGTACTGCTCGCGGATCTGCGCGTACTGGTCCTCACGATAGAAGGACTCGTCGGGCAGTCCGATGCCGTACTGCACCAGGTAGAGGATGTACTCGGTGGAGTTCTTGGCGTCGTTGTTGACGTAGGCGCCGATGAGCCCGCCGACGCCGACCTTCTCGAGCCGCGCCATCGCCAGCGCGAGGGAGTCCGCGTCTCCGGCGCCGTCGACCTCGGCCAGGTCGGGTGCCAGCGCCTCGACGCCCGCCGCCTCCACCGCATCGGTGTCCATGAACGAGGCGTAGAACGCGCCGATCCGGGAGTCGACCGGGGCGTCGGTGATGATGTCGCGCACCCGCTCCTCGGACAGGTCGCGCAGCGCGAGGAACGCGCCGTCGATCGGCCGGTCCGCGGGGATCACGTGGTCACGGATCCACGTGCCGTTGACGTGTTGGTACAAGTCGTCCTGTGGCCGGACGTCCGTGTCGACGTATCGCAGGTCCAGGCCCGAGGGGCGAGGGGCGTCGGTGGTGGGGATCTCGGTCGCTGTCATGCGACCAGGTTACGGAAGGGCGCGGCCCACGCGGGTGGGATGACGACGGCGAGGACCCGCGGCGGCCGGTCCGCGATCAGGGCAGACCGTGGCGCGCGTTGTGATCCTTCGCCCCCTGATAGGCGTCGACCATCCCCCAGACCCAGAACCCGAACATGATCGGCAGCCCGATGAGGACCACCGAGAGCAGTACGCCCACGCCGTAGCCCGCAAGGATGCCGACACCCCTACCGACCCGACCGTTGAGCATCGTGCCCAGCCCGGGGATGAGCAGTGAGGCCACGAGCATCAGCGCCGGGTCCTTGCGAGTGGCCGGTGGGTACTGGCCGTAGGGCTGCATCGCACCGTACGGCTGGGCGTGGGGCTGACCGGGATGGCCGTACTGCGGCATTCCGTACTGCTGCATGTCAGAGGGTCGGGCATAGGGCTGCGCGTACGGCTGGGTCCCGTGACCCGGCTGCGCGCCGTGCTGCGCCGGGTCGAACTGCCCCGCGCCGTACTGCGGGTCGCCGTAGCCCGCGCCGCCGGAGGCCGGGTCACCGAACGCGGTGTCCCCGAACGCCGTGTCGCCGAACGCGGTGTCCCCGAACGCTGAGTCTCTGAACGCCGTGTCGCCGAAGTCGGAGCCGGGATAGCCGCGGATGCCCTCCTGCTGGGCCCACGTGTCGTAGCGCTTCTCGAAGTCGCGGTCGCCGGACCGGTCGTCGGGGCGGTCGGAAGCGGTGCCGTCAGCGGGAGTGCTCATGTGCCCACACTAACGCGGGGCGGCGGCGGCCCGGTCGCGGCGAGGAGACGATCGGGAGCTCGAGCAGACCGCCAGCGCACCCGGCTCCAGACGCGCTGCCCCTCTGCCCTGCGCTGGGAGAGTGCACGCTTGTCGCCGACCCACGCTGCGGCGATGGACCATTCCGCCAGCGCGAGCCGAAGAGGCAGCGCATCTCGGGAGGGTCGCGCTGGGTGTTTGTTCGGCACGCGCGGCCGACGCCGACGTGCGCTGCGGGAGCGTCGCGGATCGCCGCACCGTCGACACCGGACTCCGGTGGGAGAGCCTCAGTTCCGGGCGGCCATCCCGGGCCGGGCCCAGATGTCGGCGCAGTCCGCGCACGCGTCGTCCGAGATGAGGCCGACACGCTGGAGCTGCCCGTACATCCAGCAGCCCAGGCAGAAGCCGAGCGCCGCCTCCGCGAGTGCGGCCAGCACCAGCACGCCGAGCACCACGATCCCTGCCGTGGTCAGTCCGCCGAGGAACAGACCGAAGGCGATCGACGACATCACCAGGCCGATCGTCTGGGCGAACCGCTTGGGCGCGCCGGAGACCAGCTTGGGTTCCGCGCTCACCCGCGGGGCGAGCACGTGCACGGAGAGCCGGCCGAACGGCGAGTACCGCGGGCCACCCGCCACCCGCAGCGCGAAGCCGACGACCAGAGCCCCGGCGAGCCAGGTCCGGGCGGGCGACGGCACGAGGATCGTGACCACAGCGAGGGTCACCACCAGGGCAGCGGTGCAGCGGGCGGCGTAGTCGTTGACGACCTCGGGGAAAGCGAACGCCTCGCGCAAACTCATGGCCTCACCTCTCTGTCAATTCGGATAGACCGATCTGTCTATCTCGTGTCGAGCCTACTCCTGTCGCCCGCGATCCGGGACGCCCGGCCGGCACGGCCCGGACTGACGGCGCGACCGCCGCGGACGGGGCGACCCAGGTGTACTGACCACCTAGGCTGAGGCCGTGGCCCCACCGTTGCGTCGTCGCTCGAGCTCTCCCCGTCCCCCCGCCGCCCCCGCACTCCCCCGGCGTGATCAGCTCGGCCCGCCCCTCTCGGACGTGGAGCCCGACGGCCTGTGGGACGGGGTCCTGGCCACCGCCGAGCACGCACCCGGCCCGGAGGAGGGCGCCGTCGCGATGGGCGGGATGGAGGTCCGCGAATCCGCGCTCGAGGACCTACGGCTCAGCGGCGCCCGCGCTGACGGCCTACGACTCACCGACGTGGTGCTCAGCGGGTGCGACCTGTCCGGACTCGTCGCCGACGGGGCCAACCTCACCCGCGTGCGGTTCGTCGGCTGCCGACTGACCGGCATCGTCCTGTCCGACGCGCGGTTGACCGACGTGACGTTCGAAGACTGTCACGCCGACATGATCAACCTGCGGATGGCGCGCCTACAGCGGGTGCGCCTCGCCGCGACCCGCTGCCGTCAGGCCGACCTGCTCGAGGCGCAGATCGCCGACCTCACCACCGAGGGGGCCGACCTGCGCGGCGCGACCGTCGAGCGGGCGAGCGCCTCAGCCGCGGACCTGCGCGGCGCC
>NZ_KV823899.1:0-8492 GCF_001815995.1 Dietzia sp. HMSC21D01
TGGCGCGTCCGGAGGGCGGCGCGCCCTCGTCCCCGGCGGTCACCGGGTCAGCCCGCGACCACCGGGTCGGCGCGGATCGCGGCCAGTCCGGGGATCTCCCGCCAGTACCTGTCCCCGGTCTGGGCGCCGGTGTCGAGGCGCAGCAGGGAGCGCCGGTCCACCACGTAGATCTCGCGTCCGGCCGCGGCCACGGCGGTCACCGGTCCGGAGATGTTGCGCTGGGACAGCGGCTCCGCGATGGCCCCGTCGACGGAGACGGTCGCGACGGGCGCCTCGGTGGTGTCGCGCGCCACGACGATCGTCGAGCGGTCACGCCACGCCACGGACGTGGCGGTCTCCCCGAGTGCGCGGCCGACCTGCCGGAAGGTGCCGGCGAGCGGCTGCCCCGTCTCGGCGGACAGTGAGCCGATGAACACCTTGCCGTCGGCGACCACGGCCATCTGGGTGCCGGACTGGTCGATGCGCAGGGCGGTGACCCGGCCGCCGAGGGACCGGATCGGGCCGGCTTCCATCTCCCGGACGTCGGGGCCGCCGCGCCCCATCCCGATGCGGACGAGGCGCGTGTCGTCGACCATCACCCACGCCCGGCCGTCGACCGGGTGGAACGTGGGTCCGGCGACGCTCCGCGCGGTGAGGACCTCGGTGGGCTCGCCGTCGATCGGTCCCACGAGGAGCCGGCTGGTCCCCGCCGCCTCGTCGCCGACCACCATCGCGAGGACGCGCCCGTCGTAGGACACCGCGGCGCTGCTGCCCCCGCGGACCTCGGACCACGGTCCGCCGGCCGGGCGGGCGCCGCCCGGCTCGAGTCGGACCAGCCCGTCGGCTGCGGTGAGCGCGTAGCGCATGGGCTCGGCCGGCGGGTAGGGGTCGAAGTCGCGGACGTCCTCGGTGGTCCACCCGTTCGCGTACCGCTCGTCGAGGGGCGCGCCGTCGCGTTCGAGGCGGTAGGGCCCGGGGACGTCGGCGCGCGCGAGGGTCCACACGACCTGAGCGGCGAACTGGGTGGTGGCCTGACTGCTCAGCACCGGCAGCCCGGCGAAGTCGATGGTGGTGCCGGGGACGTCTGCGCCGTCTTCCTCGCCGGGGCGGACGGAGACGGAGGCGGGGACTCTGGACAGGACGGAGTCGGTGAGACCGGCGCGCGGGCCGGTGGCGAGGAGGTTGACGAGGGAGTACTCGAGGTCGGTGCGGTCGGCGGCCGTCCACCGGGGGTCCGGGACGAGGGCTTCGCCGGAGCCGGAGAGGAAGAACAGCTCGCGCTGGGCGTAGGTGGAGAAGAACTCGGCCTTCTCGATCACGACTCCCGGCGGCAGTTCGTCGATCCGCCACTGTCCGTCGGTGCGGGTGAGCCCGATGGTGACCTCGAGCTGGCCGACGTCCTCGCGGAAGATGCCGCCGGGGTCGAGTGAGCCGACCTTCTCCGCGCGGAGCGTGTACTCGGCGCGGTCGGCCGAGCGGCCGCCCTCCGCACTGAGGTCGGCGCGCAGCACGATGATGGTCTCGGCCAGGTCGTCCCAGGTCTCCGCGGCCTCCGGGGTGAGGAACTGGCGCGCGGCGGCGTGCCGCTGGTCGGCGATGGCCGCCGCCTTGAGGAAATCCCGGACCAGGAGGTCCGGTTCCTGGTCGGGCACGGGGGTGGGGATCGCCAGGTCGTCGCCCTCCGGCGCGAACGTGCCGATGACCTGGGGCGACGACGACGAGGGCAGCGTGGCGCAGCCGGTGGCCGTCAGTCCGGTGGCGCAGGCCAGTGTCACGGCGACCGTCAGGAGCCGGGGTCGGGTCATGGTGTGTCCTCCGCCGTTCCGGGGCCCCGCTCGAGCGGGGTCGGTGAGCCGGTGGACACGAGCCGCGCCTCGTCCTCGGGCGTCAGCGGCAGCGGGCTCGAGGTGAGCGTGCTGCCGCGCCGGCGCGGGATGGTGAGCCGGAAACATGATCCCTCGCCGGGGCTGCCCCAGCAGTCCAGCCGGCCGCCGTGCAGCTTGGCATCCTCGAGGGCGATCGCCAGTCCGAGGCCGGTGCCGCCGGAGCGGCGCACCCGGGAGGGGTCGGCGCGCCAGAACCGGTTGAACACGCGTGTCTCCTCGCCGGGTTTGAGCCCGACGCCGTGGTCGCGGACGGAGACCGCGAGGGCGGTGTCGGAGCCGCGGAGGGTGACGCGCACGGGCTTGGACTCGCAGTGGTCCAGCGCGTTGGCCACGAGGTTGCGCAGGATCCGCTCGACGCGCCTGGAGTCGACCTCGGCCATGACCGGCTCGTCGGGCATGTCGATCTCGACCTCGACGCCCGCGGCCTCGGCGATGTGGGCGACGGTGCCGACCGCGTCCCTGACGGCGGTGCGCACGTCCAGCTCGGCCGTCGACAGTTCGGCCATGCCGGCGTCGTGGCGCGAGACCTCGAGCAGGTCGGTGAGCAGGCTCTCGAAGCGGTCGAGTTCGGACTCGAGCAGCTCCACGGCGCGTTTGGTGGGGGCGTCGAGGTCCTCGGCCGAATCGGAGATGATGTCGGCGGCCATCCGGACGGTGGTCAGCGGCGTGCGCAGCTCATGGGAGACGTCGGAGGTGAACCGCTTCTGCAGGTCGCCGAACTCCTCGAGCTGGGTGATCTGGTCGGACAGGCTCTGGGCCATGTCGTTGAACGCCATGGCCAGGCGCGCGACGTCGTCCTCGCCGCGGATGACCATCCGCTCCTTGAGGTGGCCGTTGGCGAAGCGTTGGGCGATCGAGGCCGCCTGCCGGACGGGCAGCACCACCTGCCGGGCGACGATCCACGCGATCGCCGCGGACAGCACGATGATCGCCAGGCCGGCGGTGGCGACGATCCCCCGCATGATGCCGAGGGTCTGTTCCTCGGCGATGAGCGGGTACACGAGGTAGAGCTCGAGCCCGGGGATGGACGAGTCGGTCGGCGTGCCCAGCATGAGCGCCTTGGCCTGCTCGCCGCGGAAGTCGACGGTGACGTACTGGTAGGCGATGCGTCCCCGTTGGACGAGGGACTGCAGTTCGGGCGGCACCTCCGCCTCGGCGGGACTGACCACCTGCCCGCGGCCCGTCTGGTCGGGCACGACGAGGATGGGGTCGAACGTGCCGGCGTGGACGGAGTCGCCGCCGGAGGCGACGCCGCGCTCACTGATGGCGCTGCGCGCCTGGTCGAGCCGCGACTGCTCGCTGGTGCCCTCGTCGGTCGCGGCGATCTGCGCCTCGACCGTGAGGCGGAGCCGGCCGGCCTGCTCCATGGCGGCGTCGAGTTTGGTCGACAGCAGCTGGGCGGCCATCTGGCTCTGCAGCATGAACGCGATCGTGAGGATCACGCCCATCGACAACGCGAGGGTCGAGGTGACGACCCGCAGCTGCAGGGAGCGTCGCCACATGCGCGCGATCCGCACGCCCAGCGCGGCGGGGTCCAGTGAGGACAGTCGTTCGCGCAGGGTCGGGTTCGCGTCGCCGGCGTCCCGGGTGTCGCGCTCGTCCCCGGTGGACGCCGCCGCGTCGTCGGGACGAGCGGTCGTCACGAGACCGGGCCCGCCTTGTAGCCGACGCCGCGGACGGTGAGGACGACCTCGGGGTTCTCCGGGTCCTTCTCGATCTTCGCGCGCAGGCGCTGGACGTGGACGTTGACCAGACGGGTGTCGGCGGAGTGACGGTAGCCCCACACGTGCTCCAGCAGGACCTCACGGGTGAACACCTGACGGGGCTTGCGGGCCAGTTCCACGAGGAGGTCGAACTCGAGCGGGGTCAGCGGGATCGGCGTGCCGTCACGGGTGACGGTGTGCGCGGGCACGTCGATGGTGACGTCCCCGATGTGCAAGACCTCGCTCGGCTCGTCCTCGCCCCGGCGCAGGCGCGCGCGGATGCGGGCGACGAGCTCCTTGGGCTTGAACGGCTTCATGATGTAGTCGTCCGCACCGGACTCCAGGCCCAGGACCACGTCGACGGTGTCGGTCTTGGCGGTGAGCATGACGATCGGCACCCGGGACTCGGCGCGGATCTCCCGGCACACGTCGATCCCGCTCTTCCCGGGCAGCATGAGATCCAGCAGAACCAGGTCGGGCTGCACCGCGCGGAACGTCTCGATGGCCCGGACTCCGTCGCCGACGATCTCGGTCTCGAACCCCTCGCCCCGCAGGACGATGGTGAGCATCTCTGCCAGCGCGGCGTCGTCGTCGACGACGAGGATCTTGGGGGTCATGGTCACCACTTGTGTCGGCGTGTCGGGTCGGCATCGTCAGGCGCACGACCGCCGGTACGTACCGTGGGTCGTCTTCCTGCCGCTTCAGAGACTACCCGGCCACCCCGCGCGATCGCGGGTGCGGCGCGGGCTCCGGGGTGGGGTCGACGACGAGGTCGGCCAACTCCGGCACCGCGGGATCGGCCCCGAGGACGCGCCAGGGCGACCGCCACGCGGCCGCCGCGAGTCGGCGGTAGACCTCCCCGGTCGCCGCCTGGAGGTCCGCGTCGCGTTCGTAGCGGTCGCGGGCACGGCCCGGGTCGGCGACCTCGCGGGAACCGGCCCGCTCGGCGGCCACCTCGACGGGGGTGTCGAGCAGCAGCTGCAGATGCGGGGCCGGCAGCCCGAGCCGGTCGAACTCGAGCGCGCCGATCCACTCGACGACTTCGGCCTCGCGGTCCGGGCCGAGCCGTGCGGCGGTGTACGCGGCGTTGGAGGCCACGTACCGGTCGAGCAGCACAACGTCGTGGGCGACGGCGAGTCCGGTGAGCGCGTCGAGCGCGGCGTGTCGGTCCAGAGCGAACAGCAGCGCCATCGCGTGGGGCGAGTCCGCCGCCCCGGCCTGACCGCCGTGCAGGGCGTCGGCGGCCAGGTCTGCGTGGAGGGTGCCGTAGCGCGGGAACGCCAGCCGGCCGACCGAGAGCCCGCGGGCGCCGAGCTCGGCGACGAGGCGGGTCGTCAACGTGTTCTTGCCCGCTCCGTCGAGCCCCTCGACGACCACGAGCCGTGCGCCTCCCGGCCGCGCACCCATCGGCCGTGCACTCATCGGCCGTGCACTCATCGTCGGTGAGCTCAGTAGCGGTAGTGGTCGGGCTTGAAGGGACCCTCGACGTCCACGCCGATGTACTCGGCCTGGTCCTTGGCCAGCCGGGTCAGGGTGCCGCCGAGAGCCTCGACGTGCAGGCGGGCGACCTTCTCGTCGAGGATCTTGGGCAGCTGGTGCACCCCGATCGGGTACTGGTCGGCCTTGGTGAACAGCTCGATCTGCGCGATCACCTGGTCGGAGAAGCTGTTGGACATCACGAACGACGGGTGCCCGGTGGCGTTGCCCAGGTTGAGCAGGCGTCCCTCCGAGAGCACGATGATCGAGCGGCCGTCGTCGTCGAAGACGAACTCGTCGACCTGCGGCTTGATGTTGATGCGGGTGACGCCCTCCGCGGACTCGAGCCCGGCCATGTCGATCTCGTTGTCGAAGTGGCCGATGTTGCCCAGGATGGCCTTGTTCTTCATCCGCTTCATGTGCTCGAAGGTGATGATGTCCTTGTTGCCCGTGGCGGTGATGACGATGTCCGCATCGGCGATGGCCTCGTCCACGGTGACCACGTCGAACCCGTCCATCATCGCCTGCAGCGCGTTGATCGGGTCGATCTCGGTGACCTGCACACGCGCACCCTGACCGGCCAGCGCCTCCGCGCAGCCCTTGCCCACGTCGCCGTAACCGCACACCAGGGCCTTCTTGCCGCCGATCAGGGCATCGGTGCCGCGGTTGATGCCGTCCAGCAGCGAGTGACGGGTGCCGTACTTGTTGTCGAACTTGCTCTTGGTCACCGCGTCGTTGACGTTCATCGCCGGGAACGGCAGCACGCCCTCGGAGTGGAAGTGGTACAGCCGGTGCACGCCGGTGGTGGTCTCCTCCGTCACGCCCTTCACCGACTCCGCGATCGCCGTGTACTTGCCCGGATTCGCGGGAACCGATTCGCGCAGCAGCGCGTGGAAGACCTTCTCCTCCGCCGACCAGGACGCGTCGTCCGAGGGCACGGCGCCGGCCTGCTCGAACTCCTTGCCCTTAATGACGAGCATCGTGGCGTCACCACCGTCGTCGAGGATCATGTTCGGCTCGGTGCCCGGCCACGTCATGATCTGCTCGGTGCACCACCAGTACTCGGTCAGGGTCTCGCCCTTCCACGCGAACACCGGCACACCCTGCGGTGACTCGGGGGTGCCCTCGGGCCCCACCACCACGGCGGCGGCGGCCTCGTCCTGGGTGGAGAAGATGTTGCACGAGGCCCACCGGACCTCCGCGCCCAGCGCGGTGAGCGTCTCGATCAGCACAGCGGTCTGCACCGTCATGTGGATCGACCCCGCGATCCGGGCGCCGGCCAGGGGCTGCTCGGCCGCGTACTCCTCACGCAACGCCATCAGGCCCGGCATCTCGTGCTCAGCCAGACGGATCTGCTTGCGCCCCGCCTCCGCCAGCGACAGATCCGCCACTTTGAACTCGACACCGTTGACGGACTGAACCTGCAGATCAGCGGACATGTTCTTCGACCAGCTCCTCGTTGACTCTCGAAAGATCTCCGCCCCACACTAGCGGCAGCGCCTCTTCGCGCGTCGGCCCCGTCACCGGTCGCCGACGCGGGTGCGGAACACGGTCGTCCCGTCGAGACCCTGCAGGCACACCCGCGTCGTCGAGGCCGGCACCCACACCGCGCGCCCAGGCCGGAGCACCTCCCCCGCACCGTCCTCGTCGACCTGCGCCTCGCCCGAGGTGCACAGCAGCACCTCCGGCCCGTCGGGTCGCCAGGTCACGAGCCGTCCGGCGGGCAGGTCGATGCGCGACAGCGCGAAATCCGGTTCGGGCGTGGGGTAGTCGACCTCACCGGGGATACCGCGGTCGGCGGGGATCGCGTCGACGGTGGGGTCGGCCAGCGGGCCGAACTCGAGCACCCGCATCAGCTCGGGCACGTCGACGTGCTTGGGGGTCAGTCCGCCACGCAACACGTTGTCGGAATTGGCCATGACCTCCACCCCGACGCCGCGCAGATAGGCGTGCAGCTGCCCGGGTCCCAGGTACACGGCCTCGCCCGGCTGCAGGACCACCCGGTTGAGCAGCAGGACGCCCAGGACGCCGGGGTCCGCGGGATAGCGCTCGGCGAGCTCCGCCACCGTCGTGGCGACCGCGGACCACGGGGCGTCGACCCCGTTCACGGTCAGATAGGACACGGCCCGGGCCACGAGGTCGGACACGACGTCGGCCAGCACGATGTGGGGCATCGTGACGAACGTGGTGAACACCGCGCGCAGGCCCTCGGCGTCGGGCTGCCCGGCGAGCATGTCGCGGTAGGGCCGCAGCGAGTCCACGTCGAACGCGTCGAGCAGGGAGATCGTGCGCTCGACCGGGCGGAATCCCACCAACGCGTGGAACTCAGTCAGGGCGACCAGGATCTCGGGCTTGTGATTGGCGTCGCGGTAGTTGCGGTCAGCGGCGTCGACGGCGATCCCCCGGGCGTCCTCCGCGGCGTAGCCCTCGCGCGCCTTCTCCGGTGACGGGTGCGCCTGTAGGGACAGCGCCTGCTCGGCCGAGAGCAGCTTCACGAGGAACGGCAGTCCCCCGCCGTGCTCGGCCAGGACGCGGGCGCCGAGTTCCTTCTCGGGGTCGTCGGCGATCCGTGCGTCGAGCGCCCGTCCGTCAGCGCACAGGGAGGATCCCGAGTCGTGGGCACCGAACCAGTGCTCGGCCACGGGGTGCGGTGACGGCGAGGCCGTCCCGCACAGTTCGGGGAGGGCGGTCCGAGAGCCCCAGGCGTAGGCCTGGACCACCGGTTCTAGGGCGACCACGGACCTACAGACCTCCGACGAGGAGGTAGGCGGCGGACAGCTCCGTGCGTGCCATGTGCGCGGCCACCTTTCCGCTCAACGGGGCCGGGGCGTCGCCGACCGTGTCCCGACCGCGGTCGGTGACCCACTCGACGTCCGCGAGCGGGCCCGCGGCCAGCCGGACGATGTCCTCGTCCGCGTTCAACACCATACCGAGGTATCGCACGCGCATGTCCTCGCGTGGCCCGTCAAGTTCCTCATCGTGGAAAAGGTCCGCCAGTGGATCCACCGGCGGGCGCCCCTGCGCACGTTCGGCGCCGGCACGCACGGCGTCCCCGACCGACGAGGCCGCGGTGATCCGGCCCGCGTCGCAGAACGCCGCGACCGCGCGATCGCAACAGGCCGCGGAGACCGCGTCCGCGTGGATCCACACGAGCGGGTCGCGGCCGGCGACCGACGTCGCGAGCAGCTTGGCCGGGTTGACCGGGGTCGCTAGTTCGGGCCCGATCCCCTCGAGCTCGACGTCGACGGCGTCGGCGGCGGCACCCACGTCCAGTCCCCGCGCCCCGAGTGCGGTGAGGACCGCCATGCCGGCCGCGAGGTGACGCAGTACGCCGCGGTGCGGGGGTAGGTACGGCAGCGGCTCGAGCCAGGAGGCGCGCCCCCGGCCCGCCTCGGAGACCAGCCCCTCGCGAGGCACGTCCACGATCACCGCGGCCCCGCGGCCGGCG
>NZ_KV823900.1:0-3069 GCF_001815995.1 Dietzia sp. HMSC21D01
CCGGATGTCCTCGCGGCCGATGCGCGTGCGGCCGTGCCACGCGGCGTGGGCTGCGGCCGCGCGGGCGGTGACGATGTCGGCGCGCATTCCGTCCACGTCGAAGCCCGCGCAGACCCGCGCGATGGTGGCCAGTGCCCACTCGGTGAGCCTGACCTCGCCGAGGACGCGGCGGGCGGCGGCGACCCGCTCACGCAGGGCGCGCTCGTCGTCGGCGTACGCGGCGGCGAACCCGGCGGGGTCGGCCTCGAACGCGATGCGGCGGCGCACCACCTCGGCCCGCAGTTCGGGGTCGCGCGGCGCGGCCACCTCCACGGTGAGACCGAAGCGGTCCAGCAGCTGCGGGCGGAGCTCGCCCTCCTCGGGATTCATGGTGCCGACCAGCACGAAACGGGCGGCGTGCTCGACCGACAGGCCATCGCGCTCGACGGTGACGCGGCCCATCGCGGCGGCGTCGAGGAGCTGGTCCACCACGTGGTCGTGGAGCAGGTTGACCTCGTCAACGTAGAGGATCCCGCGGTGGGCGCGAGCGAGCAGGCCGGGCTGGAACACGGTCACGCCGTCGGACAGCGCGCTCTCCAGGTGCAGCGACCCGGTGATCCGGTCCTCGGACACCCCGACCGGAAGCTCGACCAGGCGGACCGGCCGCCGCTCGGTGGGAGCGTCGGTGGGGATGCGGCCGTCGGGGGTCTCGGTGCCGCGGTCGTCGGGCGCGGAGGAGAAGCGGTCGCCGGTGACCACCTCGATCTCCGGGAGGACTCCGGCGAGGGCGCGGACCATCGTGGACTTGGCCGTGCCCTTCTCACCACGGATGAGGACGCCGCCGACCTGCGGCGACACCGCGGTGAGGGTGAGGGCCAGCGCCATGTCGTCGGAGCCGACAACGGCGCTGAAGGGGTAGTGCAATGGCATGGGGGCTCCCGCTCTCGTCTGCCAGGCTGGTCAGCGCGAGGCCGGTCTCCGGACTTCCCGGCTCATCTCGCGGCTCGCGCGCTGGGCGCAGTGTCGCGGGAGGCCGGGTCACCGTAGCGGGCCCTGTGCCGGATTCTCACCGGCTTCCCTGATTCTCCCCTCCGCACCGCCTGGGCGGGTCGTGGGGCACCTCGTGCTGTGGGTCGTGTTCGGTTGTGGTGCTGAGGGTAGTCCAGGCACCGGTCACCAGCGGCACAGGGGAGCAGCGGACCCGCTCGGCTAGACGGCTCCGAGTTCGCGGGCCCGGGCCACGGCTGCGGTCCGCGTGGTGACGCCGAGCTTGTCGAAGATGTGCACCAGGTGGGTTTTGACGGTCGCCTCCGACACGTTCAGCGAGGCGGCGGCCTGTCTGTTGGTGGCACCGTCCGCCACCGCCCGGAGGACCTCCGTTTCGCGATCGGTGAGTAGTGGACGCGGGTCGCGTAGTCGGCCCATGAGCTTGCCGGCGACGGTGGGGGAGAGCGCACTCTCGCCCGCTGCGGCGGCGCGGACCGCGCCCAGGAGGTCGTCGGGGCCGGCGTCCTTGAGGAGGTAACCGCAGGCGCCGGCCTCGATCGCGCCGAGGATGTCCGAGTCCGTGTCGTGACTGGTGAGAACCAGGACCTGGGGAGGGTCGGCGAGCTCCCGGATCCTGGCCGTGGCCCGGACCCCGGCGGTGGCATCGCCGGAGAAGCGCAGGTCCATGAGCACTACGTCCACGTCCCCGATCCTGCAGCGCTCCACGGCGGCGTCGGCATCAGCGACGTCTGCGATCACCTCGATTGACGGATCGGAAGCGAGTAGCGCCCGCAGCCCCGTCCGCACCACCCCGTGGTCGTCCGCGATCAGCACCCGCACCCTCGTCACAGCTCCTTCTCCGTCGTCCCCGTCGGCAGCACCGCACGGACCGACGTACCGCCGCCCACCTCCGACTCCACCTCGAGTGTCCCTCCCAGGTCGTCGACCCGACGGGCCATCCCGTCCAGCCCGAACGAGGCCGCGGTGCGAGGGGCGGTGGTGTCGAACCCGCATCCGTCGTCGTGGACCTCCAGCTGCACCGAGGTGGGGCGGTGGTCGAGGGTGATCCTGATCTGGTCGGGCGACCCGTGCTTGACCGCGTTGGTCAGGGCCTCCTGCGTCACCCTGACGAGTACCGCCGAGAGTTCCGCGGGTGGGTCGGCGGTCGGATCGCCACCCACCGACACGGCGAGTCCGGGGTTCTCGGTCCCCACCCGCTCGGCGATCCGGCGCAGGGCCCCGGCCAGCGAGACACCGTCGAGTGGTGCCGGGCGCAGCGCGGCGATGAGCCTGCGCGTCTCGGTGAGGTTCTCGCCCGCCACCTCGCGGGCGAGACGGATCTGCTCCACCGCGGGATGCGAGGGATCCGAGCGCTCGGCGGCGTGCAACAGCATTCCGATGCTGGACAACCCCTGCGCCACGGTGTCGTGGATCTCGCCTGCCAGCCGGGCCCGCTCGGCCTCTCGTCCCACCTCCCGTTCCCGGGCGGCGAGCTCGGAGCGCGTGGCCATGAGTTCGGCGATCACCGCACGCCGGGCCTGCGACTCGCGGTGTAGCGCGCGCACGCCGGCCCCCAGACCGAGCGCCACGAGTGCTCCCACCACCGGCCCGATGATCCCCGCGGCGGTGAAGCCCTCGTGTAGTCCCAAGGCCAGCACCGCGACTGCGGCAAGAAAGGCCACCGCCGCCGCGCCCGTCCACACGCCGAGGAGGAACTGGGCCAGGAAGAACAGTGGGAACACGAGGTAGGCGGCCTCAGGCACCTGGACCACGAGAGCCGCCCACAGCACGAGGACGGCGGCCAACCAGCCCAGGCGGACGGTGCTGGCCGTCTCGCGACGGCGCTCCCACACGGTTCCGATGCAGTACACGGCAGCGAATCCCGCGGCGGTCGCCGCGGCCGGGACGTTGAGGACGCCGGAGGCGTCGCTGTGCGCGCCGACCAGGGTGAGCACGAGCAGTGCTGCCACCAGTGTGTGCAGGGCGATCTGCAGTTGGGTGAACACCACACGTACCCCCGCCGACTCGGGCGGGAGCTCCGCGGCGGTCGTTGGCTCCGAGGTCACCAGGTCGACGCTAGGAGCGTGGGTCAGTAACACGCCA
>NZ_KV823901.1:0-9510 GCF_001815995.1 Dietzia sp. HMSC21D01
ATGACTCACAACAGGTTGACAATCACCGCGAACCCGGAGGGAGAGTAGCGGATTCCGGCTGGCGGTGACTGGAGCTGGCTGGAGGTGGCCGGATCGGGCGGGCGCGGCGGGGAGAGTTCAGTCGCCGAGGATGTCGGCGCGGCATTCCTCGGCCAGGCGCAGGGTCGCCGCGTCGAACAGCACCAGGGTCGCGGTCCCGACCCCGGTGTCGGTGGCGGCCAGCGTGGCCAGCGCGGTGCGGATCGCGTCCTCGCGCGGCCAGCCGTAGGCCCCCGCGGAGATCAGTGGGAACGCCACCGTTCGTGCGCCGAGCTCGTCGGCCACCGCCAGCGAGTTCCGGTAGCAGTCGGCGAGCAGCCGGGCACCGTCCGGATCGCGGCCGTGGATCGGGCCGACCGTGTGGATCACCCAGCGCGCGGGCAGATCACCGGCGCCGGTCGCGACGGCCCGGCCGGTCGGCAATCCGTCGGGCAACCGGCCGGACCTCAGCTCGCGACACTCCGCCAGGATGGTCGGCCCGCCCGCGCGGTGGATGGCCCCGTCCACCCCGCCGCCCCCGAGAAGTGAACTGTTGGCCGCGTTGACCACCGCGTCCACGTCCATGCGTGTGATGTCGCCGTGGCTCAGCTCTATCCGAGCGCGCCTCGTCGTCGTCATACCGTCTCCCTCCGGCGGATCATCGGCGTCGGCGCGTGATCGAGGCGGTCCATCAGCCACATGATGGTCGCCACCTCACCCACCCACGCCAGACTCACACACCAGCCCGCCAGGATGTCGCTGGGGAAGTGCACCCCCAGATACATCCGGGTGCCGCCGATGGTCGGCACGTACACCGCCGACCCGGCGATCACCGCGACCCGCCACCGCGTCGGCCACGCCAGGACGCACGTGCACGCCGCCAGCGCGGCGCTGGCCATGGCGTGACCGCTGGGGAACGAGAAGCTCTTCTCCTGCACGATGTGCGTGAAGAACGTCGGCCGGTCGCGGCGGTACAGCGCCTTGAGCACCGAGTTGATGATCGTCGACCCCACCAGCGACACCGTGAGCAACGCGGCCGGGCGGCGGCTGCCCCGCACCGACACCAGGTAGGCCGACGTCGCCAATGCGAACAACGGCACCGCCGTGACACCGCCGAGCTCGGTCACCGCCCGGGCGATCCGCGTGTTGCGGGGCGAGTGCCTGCGCTGCAGCCACATCATCACCGGCTGGTCGAAGGGCAGCTTGGCACCGCTGCGGATGCGCTCGGCGAGCTCGACGAAGCCGATCACCGGCGTCGCGAACCCCACGAACGCCACCCCGAAGATCGCCCACGTCCCGCGGGGCAGCGGCACCTCCTGCCGGTCGACGATGCTGCCGAGCAGTCCGTCCGACGGATGCAGGCGGCGAAACACGTCCCGCGCCGAGGACAGGGCCCGGGCGCCACGGGTGGTCGTCGTGCGCGACATACCCCCCAGACTAGGCAATCCCGCGGTGTCCCCGCCCGCGGATCGCGACGAGGCCCGGTGCCCCACGATTAAGGTGGGCCGGAGTCGACCCGAGAGGCGGAGGACGAATGACCCGAACCCGTGTGGAAGAAGACCTGCTCGGCACCAAGGAGGTCCCGGCGGACGCGTACTACGGCATCCACACGGTCCGGGCTGTCGAGAACTTTCCCATTGCACCCACCACCATCAGCGACGTCCCCGACTTCGTGCGTGGCATGGTCATGGTGAAGAAGGCCGCCGCCCTGGCCAACCTGGAGATGGGCGTCCTTGACCAGACGGTGGCGGACGCGATCGTCGGGGCGTGCGACGAGATCCTGGTGGACGGACGCTGCATGGACCAGTTCCCCTCCTGCGTCTACCAGGGCGGCGCCGGCACCTCGGTCAACATGAACACCAACGAGGTGGTGGCCAACCTCGCGCTCGAACGGCTCGGGCATCCCAAGGGCTCCTACGACATCATCAGCCCCAACGACGACGTCAACAGGTCCCAGTCCACCAACGATGCCTATCCCACCGGGTTCCGCATCGCCCTGTGGCACGCGCTCGAGCGGCTCGAACCGGCGCTCGTCGCGCTGCGGGAGGCCTGCTACGACAAGTCCGAGGAATTCCGCGAGGTCCTCAAGATGGGCCGCACCCAGCTCCAGGACGCCGTGCCCATGTCCCTGGGCCAGGAGTTCGGCGGCTTCGCCGTGAACCTCGACGAGGAACTCCACGTGCTCGGCTCCGCCGCCCGCATGCTGCTCGACGTCAACCTCGGCGCCACCGCGATCGGCACCGGCGTCAACACCCCGCCCGACTACCGCCGCGCGGTCATCAACCACCTGCGCGCCGTCACCGGCCTCCCGGTCACCGGCGCGATGAACCTCATCGAGGCGACGAGCGATACCGGCGACTACGTCAACGTCCACGCCGCCCTCAAGCGGACCGCGGTCAAGCTGTCGAAGATCTGCAACGACCTGCGGCTGCTGTCCTCCGGGCCGCGCGCCGGCCTCAACGAGATCAACCTGCCCGAACTGCAGGCGGGGTCGTCGATCATGCCAGCCAAGGTCAACCCCGTGATCCCCGAGGTCGTCAACCAGGTGTGCTTCAAGGTGATCGGCAACGACATGACCGTCACCATGGCAGCCGAGGCCGGGCAGCTCCAGCTCAACGTCATGGAGCCGGTGATCGCCCAGGCGATGTTCGAGTCCATCTCCCTGCTCACCAAGGCCATGGAGACGCTCACCGAGAAGTGCGTCCGCGGGATCACCGCCAACGCCGAGATCTGCCGAGCCAACGTGATGAACTCGATCGGGATCGTCACCTACCTCAACCCCATCATCGGCCACCACAACGGCGACATCGTGGGGCGCGAGTGCGCTCGCTCCGGCCGCGGGGTGCGCGAGGTCGTACTGGAGATGGGCCTGCTGTCCGCGGAGGAACTCGACGACATCCTGTCCCCGGCCAACCTCCTGCGCCCGCAGTACAAGGGACGCTCGGTCAAGAACGTCGTGGCACAGCCGGGGCAGGACACGACCGGGCCGACGGGCTGAGGTCGCAAGGGGGCTGATTCCGGGCGCGGGGACCGCTACCGTCGGCCCATGACCTCTCCCACATCGCGCGTCGTCGCCGGACGCGAGATCACCTTCCCGGTTCCCGTCGTGTCCGCCTCGGTCTCGGGCGCGGCCTTCCTCGCGCGGTCCGCCGTCGTGCGCAGGCTCATCGCCGGCGGGCGGCAGTCCGCCGTGATCGAGGCCGCGGGCGCCGAGCCCGTCTCGCTGCCCGGCGGGCGCACCCCGGCGATCATGATCCATGTCCGCTACCACGACGTGCCGGGCAACGTCCTGGGCGCTTATCACGAGATCGGCCTGGCGTTCCAGCTCACCGTGCCCGGCGCGGGGACGCTGGTGCACATCCACGAGCTGCCGGTCGACCAGGACTTCACCCTGGCGGCGGGCAACGAGCTGTGGGGCTTCCCCAAGTGGAAGGGCGACATGGTCGGCACGGCCGGAGGCGCCCTCGACGACGCGCGTCTGGGCGCCGTGGGCTCGGCCGGAGCGGGAGGCGTCGACCTCCGGCTCGACACGCGCGTGGGCCTGCCGATCCCCGGCCGTCAGTCGCTCGCCATGAACTGCGTGCAGGTCCTCGACGGTGCGCCCGTCCTCGTCCGGGCCCAGGCCACGGCGACCGGCGGGCGGATGCGGCCGCTCAGCGGGGCCCGCGTGACGATCGCGCCCGGAGCCGACGACGCCGGCGGCGACGTGGCCCGGTTCGTCGAGGCCGTCCGCGAGCTGGGACTGGACCGGGCCCGCGCGCTCGGCACGTTCTCCTACGAGAAGTTCGAGGCCGAGTTCCAGGCGCCGGCGCCGATCGGCTGAGGGGCCCGGCGCCCGGCGCTGTCCCTCAGTGCCCTTCGCCGAGATTGCCGGACAGCCTCTCCAGTCGCTGCCGACTGGAGCCGTCCAGCCCGATGATCTCCACGGTCTTGCCCTTGGCCGCGTACTTGTGGGTGATCGCGTCCAGGGTCGCGACGGTGGAGGCGTCCCAGATGTCGGCCTCGGTCAGGTCGATCACGACGTGCCGGGGGTCGCCCGAGTAGTCGAACTGGTACACGAGGTCGTTGCTGGACGCCCAGAACAGCTCGCCGCGCACCCGGTATGTGCGGACGTCGATGGTGCCGTCGTCGTCGACGTCGCGCTCGGAGATCTTTTCGAGGGTCGTCATGTGGGCCACGCGCCGGGCGAACATCACCATCGCGGTGAGGACACCGAGAACGACGCCGATGGCGAGGTTCTCGGTGATTACCGTGGCGACCACGGTGACGACCATGACGACCGTCTCGCTCAGCGGCATCAGGCGCAGGGTGCGCGGGTGGATCGAATGCCAGTCCAGGGTGGCCACCGACACCATGATCATCACGGCGACGAGGGCGGCCATGGGGATGAGCCCGACGATGTCGCCCAGCGCCACCACGAGGATGAGCAGGAAGACGCCTGCCAGGAGTGTCGACAGCCGGGTGCGGGCGCCGGACTGCTTGACGTTGATCATCGTCTGGCCGATCATCGCGCAGCCGCCCATGCCGCCGAAGAACCCGGTGACGAGATTCGCGACGCCCTGGCCCCAGCCCTCTCGGGTCTTGTCGGTGCGCACCTCGGTGATGTCGTCGACCAGCTTGGCCGTCATGAGGGATTCCATGAGGCCGACGAGGGCGGTGGCCAGGGCGTAGGGGGCGATGATCTGTAGCGTCTCGAGTGTCCACGGGATGTCGGGGAAGAACAGCGCGGGCAGGGATGAGGGAAGCTCGCCCTGGTCCCCGACGTTCGGCATCGACCATCCGAAGAGCAGGACGACGGCGGTGATCGCGATGATGGCGATCAGCGGGGCCGGCACCGCGGTGGTCAACCGCGGGAAGAACACCATGATCGCGATACCGGCCGCGACCATCGGGTAGACAAGCCACGGAACGCCCAGCAGATGGGGGATCTGGGCGGCGAAGATCAGGATCGCGAGCGCGTTGACGAAACCGATCATCACGCTGCGAGGGATGAAGCGCATGAGCTTGCCCACCCCGATCAGGCTGAGTACCACCTGGATGAACCCGGCGAGGAGCACGGTGGCCACGAGGTAGTCCATCCCGTGGTCGCGGGCGACCGGGGCCACGACGAGGGCGATCGCGCCGGTCGCCGCCGAGATCATCGCGGGGCGCCCGCCGGTGAAGGCGATCGTCACGGCCATGGTGAACGAGGCGAACAGCCCGACGCGAGGATCGACGCCGGCGAGGATCGAGAAGGAGATCGCCTCGGGGATCAGTGCGAGGGCGACGACCAGGCCGGCCAGGACCTCGGTCCGCAACCGCCGCACGGACGAGAAGGCGTACCGGAACGAGGCCAGGACGCCGACCGGCGCCAGACCGTCATCGTCGCCGGCAGGCGCCGGGGAGGGCGCCCCAGGAGTGGTGGCGGGAGCCGACATGGGGATTGTCCTCACCGAGCAGGGGCATGACACACTCTCCCGTAGCGGGAGATTCTGAAGCTACCGTAACGGTAGGTTTGATGATGCGGCGAATCTCCGGCGACCGCTGTGAGCAAGCCCACAAGGAGGATCATGTCGGAGGACGCGGTGCGGAAGATCGGCGAGGTCGCCGAGGCCACCGGTCTGTCGATCCGGACTCTGCGTCACTACGACGAGCTCGGCCTGGTCGTCCCCTCCGGTCACACCGCGGGCGGGTTCCGGCTCTACACCGATGACGACGTCGAACGGCTCCTGCTGGTGCGTCGGATGAAGCCCCTCGGCTTCTCCCTGGAGCGCATGAAGCAGTTCCTGCAGGCCACGGACGTGCTCGCCGCGGGCCGGCGCCCGCAGGCGGGGGGGTCGGGGTCGGAGGAGAGGCGCGCGGCGCGGGCGACCGTCGAGGAGATTCACGGCGAGGCGGAGGCGCGCTACCGCGATCTGCAGAAGCATCTCGACTACGGGGCCGAGTTCCTCCAGCTGGTCCGCGAGAGGCTCGACTAGCCGCTCCCGGGACCCACTCGGCGCGGCCGCCGAAGTTGGCCGCCCGTCCGGACGGAGTAACCACTCTCGCCACACAAGCAACACTGATAATCGCTGGTCACAGCGGTAACGCGGTGCCGAGTCCGGTTCGTTACCTGATCGATCAAACGGTTCGCGTCAGGCGCACCGAAACGGCATTATCGCCATCATGCGCACAAGGCTCACCGCGTCACTCGCGACGATCGCCGTCACCGCCGCCACCCTCGTGGGCGGCGGGGCGGCCACGGCTTCCGCCCAGACCCTGCCTTCCTTCATCCCCCAGCACCTGATCCCGGCGCACCTCGCGCCGCAGGTGGAGGGGATCGTCTCGCAGGTGCGCGCCGCCCTGCCGCCGGAGGCGTGGGCGGCGGTCGGTTCCAGCGAGATGGCGTACGGGGATGTCGCCGCCTTCGGGGTCACCGGGGGGTTGCGCGAGGGGATCATTCGCGAGATCGACGCCTACCGCATCGCCCACGGCCGCGGAGCCCTTGCGCCCAACGCCGACCTTGACCGCGAGGCCCAGGCGTGGGCGGATCGCCTCGCCGCCCGGGATGAGGTGATTCACAACACAGCATTGATCAACCGGGGTCACGGGGAGAACATTGTCGCCGCGGGCACCCATTGTGGGGCGATCTGCCTGGTCGACCTGTGGAAGAACTCGCCCGGCCACAACGAGAATCTCCTCGACCCGGGCTACCGCTCGGCGGGCATGGGCATCGCCTACTCCGGCAACGGCAAAGTTTTCGTGGTACACAACTTCGCGTACTGACCTATGAACTCTGACTGAGCTACTCGATCCGGCAGCGGTGCTCTGAGGGGGCCGAGACGACGGGAGAGATCATGTCCGAACGGATACTGCGAGCACTGAGGCTCAAGACCGATCCGGGGGTGTTCTTCTCGACTGTCGGGGTGATCCTCGCCTTCGTCGTCATCACTTTCTTCGCCGGCGAGTGGGTGGGCGAGGTCTTCGGCACCGCGTCGGGTTGGATCATGACCAACCTCGGGTGGTTCTACGTATTCGGGGTCACGTCGTTCCTGGCCTTTCTCATCTGGATAGCCATCAGCCGGTTCGGACACGTCCGTCTGGGCGGCGACGACGAGGACCCGGAGCACTCCACCGCGGCGTGGTTCGGCATGCTCTTCGCCGCGGGCATCGGCACGATCCTCATGTTCTGGGGCGTCGCGGAGCCCATCTCTCATTTCGCCACGCCGCCGCGGGGGAACGTGGAACCGGGCAGCACGGACGCCGCGCAGGAGGCGATGGCGTTCACGCTGTACCACTTCGGTCTGCACACGTGGACGATCTTCGCCCTGCCGGCCCTCGCGTTCGCCTACTTCATCTACAAGCGCAAGATGCCGCCGCGCGTCAGCTCGATCTTCGCCCCGATCCTCGGGGACAAGGTCTTCGGTCCCATCGGCAAGACAATCGACGTCGTGGCGCTCGTGGGTACCGTCTTCGGCGTGGCCACCTCGGTCGGCCTCGGTACCCTGCAGATCAACGCGGGCCTGGCGGAACTCTTCGGCATCGCGATGTCGCCGGTCGTCCAGGTGCTCATCATCGCGGTCGTCACGTCCGTGGCCTGCATCTCCGTGGCCCTGGGGCTGGAGAAGGGCATCAAGCGGCTGTCCAACCTCAACATCGCCATGGCGATCGCCCTGCTGCTGTTCATCCTCGTCACGGGCCCGACCCTGTTCCTGCTCAAGGGCACGGTCGAGTCGCTGGGCGTCTATCTCGCCACGCTGCCGGAGCTGGCCCTGTGGAACAACGTCTTCCCCGCCAGTGACGACCTGGAATCGTGGCAGAACACGTGGACCGTCTTCTACTGGGCGTGGACCATTACGTGGTCGCCGTTCGTGGGCATCTTCATCGCCCGGATCAGCCGCGGCCGCACCATCCGTCAGTTCGTCTTCGGCGTCCTCGGCCTGCCGGTGGGCTTCTCGGTCCTGTGGTTCGGGATCTTCGGTATGGCCTCGTTCCATGTCGAGTTGTTCGGCTCGGGCGGGCTGACCGAGGCGGTGGTCGACGAGGGTGACATCCCGGGTGCGCTCTTCGCGTTCCTGTCGAACTACCCGCTCGCGACGTTCCTGTCCGGTCTCGCGGTCGTCCTCGTCGTCATCTTCTTCACCACGTCCGTGGATTCCGCGGCGATGGTCGTGGACATGATCGCGTCCGGGAAGGACGACGACGTCCAGGTCTCGCCCACCCATCAGCGCGTGATCTGGGGCGTGCTCATGGGCGCGGTCGGTGCCACGATCCTGGCGGGTACCGGCGAGGGCGGTCTGACCGCCCTTCAGGAGGTCATCACGGTCGTCGGTCTGCCGTTCTTCGTGGTGGGCTTCGTGATGATGTACAGCCTCGTGCGGGGTATCAGCAACGATCTCGGCGAGCGGCCGCCCACGGTGACCCGCCAGTGGCGCCGTGCGTACTCGCCGGAGGCGCTCGAGCGGAACGAGCACTCGCCGTCGCCCGAACCTGTCCACCCGCTGCATCACATCCCGGACTCCGAGCAGGATGACGGGGCGCCGTCGGCCGCCACCGAGGAGGGCTAGGCCAGCGGGAAGGGCTCGGCCAGCGGGGAGGGCTAGTGTCCGCGCACGTCGAGCATGGTCATGCCCGCGTGCATCTCCCAGACGAGGATCTCGGCGCCCTGCGCGCCGGCGGTGACGCGTCGCCCGCCCGTGGCGGTGAGGCGCGCGGCGTCGCCGGTGTCCAGGGCGCCCTCGCCTTCCAGGGTGACCGACCCGAGTGGGACGTAGAGGTGGAGGAAGGGCGCGTCGGGGAGCTCGACGGTGCGTCCGGGTGTGAGCCGGGCGGCGTGGAGCGCGGACGTGCGGTTGCGGATCCGGATGGCGGCGCGGTCCTCGTGGGTGGGTAGGCCCCCGGCGACGACGACGAGGTGGTTCTCGAGCTCGCGCGGATCGATCTCCATTTGTTCGTAGCCGGGTTGCTCACCGGTCGTGTCCGGCACGACCCACATCTGGACGAGGTGGACCGGTTCGGCGGGGGTGTCGGCACGGAGCGAGCCGTCGCGCCAGCCGTCGTTGCGTTCGGAGTGCAGGATCCCCGAGCCCGCGCTCATCCGCTGGGCGAGCCCCGGGTAGATGACGCCGCTGTGGCCCTCTGAGTCCTGGTGGACCAGCGAGCCGGACAGGACCCACGTGACGATCTCCATGTCGCGGTGCCCGTGGGTGTCGAAGCCGGTGCCGGGCGCGATGTGGTCGTCGTTGTTGACCAGCAGTCGCCCGAAGTGCGTGTTCATCGGGTCCTGGTAGCGGCCGAAGGAGAACGAGTGCTGCGAGTCCAGCCAGCCGCCCCGGTCGCGGGACCGCGCACGGGAGCGGTGGATCTCGACGCCGGGGACGAGCGCGGGCACGGTGACCTCCTCGGGACATGGCGGGCCCTGTGCGAGCGCCGCCGGCTCCGGTGACGCATCAACTATAGCGGCGGGGTGGCCGCGCCGCGCCGGGGATGGCCCGCGCCGCATCGGGGTCGCCCGCACCCGCACCGGGGCCGGGG
>NZ_KV823902.1:0-520 GCF_001815995.1 Dietzia sp. HMSC21D01
CGGCAGCATCGCGATGCCGAGGATGAACGAGCCGACGGACGAGATCTGGTTGAGGACGGTGAAACCGTCCGAGTCCAGGTAGTCGGCGTAGCGGCGCGGCATCCCCTGGTTCCCCAGCCAGTGCTGGACGAGGAACGTGGTGTGGAAACCGATGAACGTCAGCCAGAAGTGCCACTTGCCCAGCCGCTCGTCCAGCATGCGGCCGGTCATCTTGGGGAACCAGAAGTAGATCCCCGCGAAGGTGGCGAACACGACGGTGCCGAACAGGACGTAGTGGAAGTGCGCCACCACGAAGTACGAGTCGTGCACGTGGAAGTCGATCGGCGGCGCCGCGAGCATGATGCCGGTCAGCCCGCCGAACAGGAACGACACCAGGAAGCCCAGGGCGAAGAGCATCGGCGTCTCGAAGGTAATCTTCCCGCGCCACATGGTGCCGATCCAGTTGAAGTACTTCACACCCGTGGGCACGGCGATGAGGAACGTCATGAACGAGAAGAACGGCAGCAGGACGGCGCCGGTG
>NZ_KV823903.1:0-3732 GCF_001815995.1 Dietzia sp. HMSC21D01
CCCCGCCAGCCGGGACCTCAAAGCCGTGCGCGAGAACCGCTTCGTCAATCTGCCCTACGGTATGTGGGTCTCGAGCCCGCTGAACATCGACGCGGCCGAGACGCTCCGCGCAGTCCTGGAAAAGCACGATCTCGCACCCCAAACGGGCATCACCCCTGGCCTTGACGTGAGCGCTCTTCGTCTCCGTGGCAACGACTGGCTCTAAGCCCTCGAACCATGGCCGGCCGGGACGCACGTAACAAACCCCGCCCCCTCCCCGGAGCGCATTTCGCTGTCGCAGGTCCGGCCAACCTGCCCCTGCCTGCCCTCGCTATGCGATCGGCAGGCAGGGGCGTGTCTTACTTACTGGTGGCGGGCGTGCTTGCCCTGTTAGCCGCGATGGTTCTTCGTGTGGCCAGTGCCAGGTCGATCGTGAGGAACACGGCGAGCGAGGCGCCCAATAACGGAAGGAACGCTCCGATCGCCACAGCGAGTGCTGCGGCGATGAGGTAGGCCTGCCAGTGGTGGCCGGTGAGCTGGCCCAGGGCGGTGGGCAGTCCGCCGCGGGTGGGACGGCGCCTCCACCACATTCGGTAGCCAAGGATCGCCATCGCAACGATCGCCAGAGCTGTGGCGGCGAGAGCGATCTGCAGGGGTAGGCCGAACAGGATTCCCATGTGGAGGTAGATGCCCCATGAGGAGAGTTTCGAGTACAGCGAGAGATCGTCGAAGTCCTGCGTATCGACTATCCGGCCAGTGGCGCCGTCGATGGCGATCGAGTCGGAACTGAAGGTCCACGGGACCCACCGCTCGCTGACTTTCCAGGCGGTGTCGGCCTCGCTGGGCGGGAACATCCGCACTGGCCCGTCCAGGCCGGCCTGGCGTGCCACAGCCAGGACCTCGTGGGCTTGGGCGACCGGGACCTGGAAGGCCGCTGAAGTCGGGGTGTGGCCTTGGTGCTCGGAATGCTCGCCCGCTGCCGCTGGTGCGTTTTCGGTCAAGGACGTCTGCAACGGCTCTGATCGCCAGCTCATCTTGTCCACGACGGTGTCGATGTTGGCGCCGGCGAAGGTCGACCAGGTCAGGCCGGTCATCGCTATGCCGAGGATGGCGATGGTGAACCAGGTACCCAGGGTGGCGTGCAGGCTCATCGTCTTCTGGCGTGATCCGGGACGGGCCGGAATCCCTCGCAGGAAGGGGCTCATGGTGGAAGTTTTTCCGTGGCGTGTGGAACGCACCTTGCGCCACCACAGGACGAGTCCGGTGAGCGCGAGGATGAGCAGCCAGGAGGCGGCGAGCTCGGAGTAGACCTCACCGGGCGGGCCGAGGTGGAGATCCCTGTGCAGGCTGGAGATCCAGCTGCGCACCGGCAGCTCGCCGAGCCCGCTGTAGCTGGAGAGATCGCCCTGCACTGTTGCGGTGCCCGGGTCGACGAAGACAGCACGTTCCAGACCGTCTTCGAGGGAGTCATCGGCGAACAGGATGCGGGTGGCGGTTCCGGGGTGGTCGGCAGGCCAGATCTGGACCACGTCCAGGCCGGGGAACCGGGCCTGCGCGGCGGCGATCTGCTGCTCCAACGGCAGCACGGTCGACGAGGGTGGCGCGGTGATCTGGTCGTGGTAGACGAGCTTTTCCAGGGTTGGCGCCACTGCGTAGAGGGCCCCAGACAGGGCCGCGACGATCAGAAACGGTGCGACGAAAACCCCGGCGTAGAAGTGGACGCGCGCCAGGATCGCGCCAAGCTGAGCGCCCACAGAGCGGGTGGGGTGGTCTGGTCCGGATGGACCGGGGTCGTGGGTGTGACTGGCGGTGGGATGTGTGACAGACATGATCGAGAAACAAGACCTTTCACGCAGGTGCTGGTGCGCACTGGTGCGCCCACAGGTGTGGCGGGGTGCGCCGTGTGTAACGGCTGCGGTGTAGGGGTGGGAACGGCGGGCACGACCGATCACCCGACGGTGCCCCGGCATTTGCATTACGGGGCTGGGGGTCGGGGAAGGGATAGTGACCACACCGGCAGGCGGGCAGGTCGTCGCGTTGCGGCATACGCGCGGTGGTGCCCGGTGCGCCCTGTAGTGGGGCGCAGCGGGGCGCACTGACCGCACGCCGCAGTAGCGGTGACCGGTGCCCGCCGCGCGGCTAGGTGGCGAGCGGTGTGGGTTTAGTTGTCGTGGTTCATCCCGCTATGGGCGTCACCGACGTACTGTTCCTCGCCGCCTTGGAAGTCCCGGGCGGAGACGGTGATGTCCTGCTCGGTGGTGTCGTCGAACTGCAGGGTGATGGTGATCTGCTGACCGGTCGTGATGGGCTGGTCGAGATCCATCAACATGATGTGGTTGCCGCCGGGCTCGAGCACCAACTCGCCGCCGGCGGGGATGACAAACCCGTCTTCCTTTTCTTGCATCATCGACCCGGAGGCGCCTGGAACGGTCTCGTGCAGTTCGGTGGTGCCACCGACCTGGCCGGTGACGCCGGTCAGGTGTAGCTCGGTGTCACCGGGGTTGCGGATCGTGCCGAACACGCCGCTCATCTCGTCCTCGGTGGCTTTGGCCCAACCGTCGTCGAAGACGACAAGGTCGGTGCCGGTGTCGGCGGGGGCAGGTGTGTCGTCTGTGCTGCAGGCGGCGGTCAGGGCCAGAGCGAGAGCTCCTGCCGTCGCGAGAGCGGTATGGGTGTAGGTACGCATGGCGAGTCCTTGAAAAAGGGGTGTGTGAAGGATCCCAGTAGCCCGGATGCGCTGCTGGGTGCGGGAGAGGTGGTCACACGGCCACGGGCGGCGCTCTTGTTCCTCCACGCGAGATCAGGTACTTGTTCCCACGGGCATCGACCTGCCGAGGCGCCACGAGGATGACCACGGCGCAGGCCAGGTGCACGATTGACGGGGGCAGGAACGTGCGCGCCGACAGCCAGGCCAGGGCCCCGGCCAGCACGGCGATGACCATCAGTGCGGCACCGATCGCGGCCACATGCGCCGCAAGCATTGCCGGGGACATCAGCGCCGCCGCGGATGCCACGGGGTCGAAGGCCGCGGTGTCCATTGCGGCCCGTACAGCTGCCGGATCGGCCACGTGATGTCCAAGCGAATGGGGTGAGGCCGCATGCGCCGCGGAGGTGGGGTGAGAGTGCCCGGCAGACATCACCAGGTGGACGACGCCCTGGCCACAGATCAGCCCGAACGCGGAGGCGACGAGGGGGCGTCGGTGGCGGGCCACCGCGGCAGTGACCGCCCCGACCCCCGCGCTGGCGGCGCCCACCATGAGCACCTGCCCGGCGGTCACCGGTCCCATGTCCAGGGGGGCGGCCAGTCCGTGGGCGCTAATACCGAACACTCCACTGACCACCGCCACGACCATGCCCACGACAGCAGTCAGCGCTGGGGGGAGCTCAGACCGCAGCCGATCAGCCGACACGCGCTGAGCATAGAACACACCCTCATGTCGGCTCACTGCTGCAGATGCCTACCCGAGCGAGGGACGCGGACGAGGTCACGCGGTCGTAACGCCTATGGGAGGTGAGGTTCCCCGGGCGGCGGGGTTCAGGAACTCGGTGTGAGACCGGGGCGGCCCTCGCATGCCGTCAGCGGCCCGAGTTCGACAGCCGACATGAGGCCACTCAACAACTCGATGCTCGCTCACACGCAGGTCACGTGCGGCCCGGACTCGAACGAGCTGCGGGCATCTCGGGGAGCGGTCGAGTTCGCGTGATCGGCAACTCGCCACCGCCAGGTGGAAGGTCTGCGTATTAGATTCATGC
>NZ_KV823904.1:0-6710 GCF_001815995.1 Dietzia sp. HMSC21D01
CGGCTCGCTGGGATCTGCGGGGCTTGGTTCCCTGGGGTCGCTTGATTCGAGCAATTCGGGTTCGACGGATCTCGGTTCGTTGGGTTCACTGAATCCGAGCAATCCGGATGTTCCTGACGCTCCGGGCGCCCCGGATGTCCCTGGTGTCCCGGATGTCCCGAGTAGCCCCGGTCAGCGGGAGGCCCCCGGTGCCTCCGTTAACCCTGCGGCTCCCGGCACGTCGGGAGGCGCTTCGGGTGAGCGTCCGCACGCGATCGACGGTGGTGGAGCGTCTACTGTCTTTACCTCGCCGCCCGCGATTGGTCTAGCAGCACTGCTGCTTGCTCTCGGTGGCGCTGGCGCTGTGCTGGCCATCCGCCGGGTGCGCTAAGTGCAGTGATGTGAAGCAGGCGCGACGCCCGTTGTTGGGGAATTTCCCCCAACAACGGGCGTTTCGCTGTGGCTACCGTGGTAGGCAGAACTCGGGAGGACGAAGATGGTTGAGCGATCTCGCGTGAAACGCGGTGGCGAGAGCGGATGGCGGCGCGGTTCGGGCGTCATCGGACTTCTGCTGGCGGTGGCGATGCTCTCCGTGGGCGCGATGTTGTTCTTTACAGACGAGCCGTCATCTCCCGTGATTGACCCCAACCCTCCCCGCCCGTCTGCGCAAGGCACCGTCGATAGTGCGCCGCTCGCAAATGGCGATCAGCCTGCACCGCCAATGTTGCCTCCCGAGACGCTGTCGCTGGGGCCGCTGGGTGTGACGGCGCCCATTCTGAACGCAACGGTGCTGAACGGGGTTCTCACGCCCCCGTTGGATGTGACCCAGGTTGGAAAGTGGGTCGATGGTGCAAGATTGGAATCTGATAGTGGCACTGTGCTGATCGCCGGACACGTGAATATGAGCGGCCAGGGCAACGGTGCGTTGTTCAACTTGGCGCGTATCCGCCCCGGAGAGTTTGTGCACACCTCCGATGAACAGGGGGCCGTCACAACGTGGCGCGTGACGAACGTGGTCGAGCGCCCGAAGGCGGACGGCGTCGAAGAGAGTGTGCTGGACGGGCCGGAGGGGCCACGGAGATTAGCGGTTGTGACCTGCGGTGGAGACTTGGAATATATTAATGGCATCGGTGACTATGAGGACAACGTTTACCTTTACGCCGACCATGTGAACTGACCTCGACGGCATTGTGCTTCGAGTCGCATTCTAGTCAGGGTGGGAACGAACTTCGCCCGACTCGACGAGGTCGACGGGCAACCCCAGCTGGTTGTGAGCACCTCAGGCGGGACGCAGGTGTGCACCGCCGACCTGCCCGGCGCCACCAGGATCCCCAGCGCAACGGGCCGACTCACCGTCACCGTCGACGGACGCACCCGCACCGTCGACGCGGCGACCTGCGCGATCGACTGACGATGGGGCAGCGGGGCCCGGCGCACACACGCGCCGGGCCTCGCTGCCGCGGAGGCACCCGCCACCGACACCATTCGGTCATCGACCTCGCATCAGATGAGAACACGTTCTATCCTGGACGGATGGTCATCACCACCCCCACCGCCCGCGAGCTCACGCTCGATCAGATTCTCGAGCGTCAGCAGCAGGCGTTCCTCGCGGACCCGCAGCCCAGCGCCAAGGTTCGCCGCGACCGCATCACCCGGCTCAAGCGACTCGTCTTGGACAACGCCGCCGAGCTCACCGAGGCGATGCGCGAGGACTACGGCTCCCGCCCCGAGACCCTGTCCACGCTGACGGATATCGCGTCGTCGATCCCGGACCTGGACCACCAGCGCTCCCACCTCAAGAAGTGGATGAAGCCCACCCGGATCTCCCGCGTCCTGGACCGGGTCGGGTTCCACCAGCAGGTCCGGCACGACCCCAAGGGAGTCGTGGGGATCATGGGCCCCTGGAACTTCCCGCTGTACCTCACGATCGTCCCGGCCGGCTCCGCGCTCGGCGCCGGCAACCGCGTGATGCTGCGGCCGTCGTCGGTCACCGCGAACACCACCGAGGTGCTCGCCCGGCGCGCGCCCGACTACTTTGCCGTGGACGAGTTGGCCGTGATCGGGCCCGAGCACGGCCGCGGCTCAGATTTCTCCGTCCTGCCGTTCGACCACCTGTTCTTCACCGGCTCGCCGGCCGTCGGAAAGTCGGTGGCCAAGGACGCCGCGGAGAACCTCACGCCCGTCACGCTTGAGCTCGGCGGCAAGAACCCCGTGTTGGTGGACTCCAGCGCGGACATCGAGCGCGCCGCCCGCAGTGTCGCCGCCTCCCGTCTGGTCAACGGTGGCCAGGTGTGCATGTGCCCCGACTACGTGTTTGTCCCCGAGGACCGGGTCGACGCGTTCTGCGACATCGTGCTCGACCAGTGGCGCACCAGCCTGCCCGCGATCGTCGGCAACCCCGAGTACACGGCCGTCATCAACACCTCGAACTATGAGCGGATCGTCGGGCTCGTCGACGACGCCGTGGCCAAGGGCGCCGTCAAGCGCGACGCGACGCCGGCGGGGGAGCGGCTGCCGGACGCGGTGACGCGCAAGATCGCGCCGACCTTGCTCACCGGGGTCACCCCGGAGATGGAGATCGACGACGACGAGGTGTTCGGCCCCGTCCTGACGGTCTTCGGCTACAAGAGCGTCGACGAGGCGATCCGCTACATCACCGCCCGTCCCAGCCCGCTCGTCCTGTACTGGTACGGGGACAAGAACGAGCGCTTCGAGACCGTCGCCGACCGCACCCGCTCAGGCAACATCTACGGCAATGACTTCGGGATCGGGATGGTCTCGTCGGCGATCCCGTTCGGCGGCGTCGGCAACTCGGGGATGGGCGGCTACCACGGTCACTACGGCTTCCGGACCTTCACGCACGAGCGGGCCGTGGCGCTGCACTCGTTCAACACCAACGTCTCCGAATTCGTGGCCCCGCCGTATACCAAGGACAAGAAGCGGATGGCGTCGATCTACCTCGGGGCGATGCGCGCGCGGACGCGCCTCAAGCTCTAGTCCGGGCGCGCGGTCACTCCCCGCGGAACTCCGCCTTGCGCTTCTCCGCGAAGGCGCGGGGGCCCTCCTTGGCGTCCTTGGACGCGAACACCCGGCCACCCACCTCGGCGTCGACCTTGAAGGCCTCCTCCTCGTGCATGCCCTCGGTCCGACGGATCGTCTCGATCATCCCCTGGACGGCGAGCGGGCCGTTCGCGGAGATGAGGTCGGCGATCTCCAGGGCCTTGTCGAGGGCCGATCCGTCGTCGACGACGCGGCCGATGAGCCCGACACGCTCGGCCTCCTCCGCGGTGAGGTGGCGGCCCGTCATGAGGACCTCCATCGCGACGGTGTACGGGATCTGGCGCACGAGTCGGACCGCCGAACCACCGAGTGGGTACAGGCCCCACCGCGCCTCGGAGACACCGAACTTCGCGGACCGTCCGGCGACGCGGATGTCGGTGCCCTGCAGGATCTCGGTCCCGCCCGCGATGGCCGGCCCCTCGACCGCGGCGATGAGCGGCTTGCTCAGTCGACGGCCCTTGAGCAGGGCCGGGAGCTTCGTGAGGTCCCAGCCGCCGCCGGCGAACTTGTCCCCGGGGGCGTCGGAGTTCATGGCCTTGAGGTCGGCGCCCGCGCAGAAGAACCCGCCGGCGCCGGTGAGGATGCACGCCCGGATGTCGGGGTCGGTGTCCACCAGATCCCAGGCGGCTTCCATACCCCGCATCATCGGGCCCGACAGGGCGTTCCTGGCCTCGGGACGATTCATGGTGACGATCAGGACGTGCCC
This sequence comes from Dietzia sp. HMSC21D01, assembly GCF_001815995.1. Lineage (NCBI taxonomy): Bacteria > Bacillati > Actinomycetota > Actinomycetes > Mycobacteriales > Dietziaceae > Dietzia > Dietzia sp. HMSC21D01. The sequence goes on from NZ_KV823904.1 coordinate 3,746, forward strand.
CCGCCGCTCGGTGAGCAGGTGCTGGTCCTCGGGGGTTGCGGCGCTGGTCATCTTCTATCTCCTGGAGGATTTCTTTATGCCGGGTTCGATGTAACCCACACCACGGGAAGGTAACACGTTCTAGTTTGGGGGCATGGCGTACACCATCGGAGATCTCGTAGAACACAGCGTGGACCGCGTCCCCGACCGGCTCGTGCTCGTGCAGGGTGATCGCGAGCTCAGCTTCCGGGAGCTCGAGGACCGTGCCAACCGACTCGCCCACCACCTGCAGTCGGTGGGGGTGGGGCCCGACGACAAGGTCGCGGTGTACAGCCGCAACACCATCGAGGCCGTCGAGGCCATGGTGGCGATCTTCAAGATCCGCGCGGTCATGGTCAACGTGAATTTCCGCTACGTCCCTGCCGAGCTCGAGTATCTCCTGGACAACTCCGACGCCGTCGCGGTGATCCACGAGCGGCGGTACTCGCAGACCCTGGCCGAGGCACTGCCCAGGACCCCGGGGGTCCGGCACTGCCTGGTGTTCGAGGACGGGACCGACGGACCGGACCCGGTGGTCCCCGAAAGCGTCTCCGTGGCGCACTACGAGGACGCCCTGGCGGCGCAGTCCCCGGAGCGGGACTTCGGCGAGCGCTCGAACGACGACATCTACATGCTCTACACGGGTGGCACCACGGGTTCACCCAAGGGCGTCATGTGGCGCCAGGAGGACGTGTTCATGGTCCTGGGCGGTGGCATCGACTTCCTCACGGGGGAGCGGGTCGCCGACGAATGGGAGCTGGCGAACAAGGCCGCCGACAGCGGGGTGCTGGTCCGGGCCGCGCTACCGCCGCTCATCCACGGCGGAGCCCAGTGGGCGATCCTCATGGCACTGTTCGCTGGTCACACGAGTGTGCTCATCCCGGAATTCGACGCGGAGACGGTCTGGCAAACGGTCACCGACCGCAAGATCAACCTGATGTTCATCACCGGTGACGCGATGGCGCGACCGATGATCGAGGCCTGGGACGCGGAGAAGTACGACCCCTCGTCGCTCTTCTACATCGGGTCCTCGGCCGCCCTCTTTTCGCCCTCGGTCAAGGACCAGTTCATCGAGGCCTTCCCCAACGCGATGATCTCGGACTCCATCGGCTCCTCCGAGACGGGCTTCTCGGGCATCGCCCTGGCAGAGAAGGGCAAGACCCACACCGGCGGTCCGCGCGTGAAGATCGACGGCGAGACCACGGTCCTCGACGACGACGGCAATGAGATCCAACCCGGATCGGATGTCATCGGCAAGGTGGCCCGGACCGGTCACATCCCGCTGGGGTACTACAAGGACGAGGCCAAGACCGCGGCGACGTTCAAGACGTACAACGGCAAGCGCTACTCCATCCCCGGCGACGACGCCCGGGTCGAGTCCGACGGCACCGTCACGATGCTCGGCCGCGGCTCGGTGTCCATCAACACCGGCGGCGAGAAGGTGCACCCGGAGGAGGTCGAGGCGGCCCTCAAGACGCACCCCGACGTGTTCGACGCGCTGGTGATCGGCGTCCCCGACGAGCGGATGGGGCAGAAGGTCGCCGCCGTGCTGCACACCCGGGACGGCAAGTGCCCGCCCATCGAGGAGATCAACGAGCACGCGCGCACGGAGATCGCCCGCTACAAGTGCCCGCGCGCGGTCTGGGTCGAGAACTCGGTCAAGCGCAATCCCGCGGGCAAGCCCGACTACCGGTGGGCCGCGGACATCGCCGCGTCCCGCCCCGCAGACGACAGCCAGGAGATCAGCAAGTGAGCATTCGCACTTCCCTCGCGGAGGAGTTCGGGATCGAGTACCCCGTCTTCGCGTTCACCCCGTCCAAGGCCGTCGCGGCCGCGGTGACCCGTGCCGGCGGCATGGGCGTGCTCGGGTGCGTCCGGTACAACGACGCCGCGGAGCTCGACGAGGTGCTCACCTGGATGGACGAGAACACCGACGGCAAGCCGTACGGGGTGGACATCGTCATGCCCAACAAGGTCCCCACCGAGGGGAGCCCGGAGGACATCGCCGCGATGATCCCCGAGGAGCACAAGTCGTTCGTCTCCCGGGTCCTCGACGACCTCGGCGTCCCGCCGCTCGGCGATGACGCCGAGCACAACGCAGGCGTCATCGGGTGGCTGCACTCGGTCGCCCAGTCGCACGTCGAGATGTCGCTCAAGCACCGGCCGGTACTCATCGCCAACGCGTTGGGCTCACCGCCGAAGCACATCATCGACCTCGCCCACGAGAACGGGATGAAGGTCGCCGCGCTCGCCGGCGCCACCAAGCACGCCCTGGCCCACGTCGACAACGGGGTGGACATCGTGATCGCCCAGGGAGGCGAGGCCGGTGGCCACACCGGCGACGTCGCGACGATGGTGTTGGTCCCCGAGATCGTCAAGGCCCTCGACGGCCGGGCCCCGGTGCTGGCCGCCGGTGGTATCGGCGACGGGACCCAGGTCGCGTCCGTGATCGGGATGGGCGCGCAGGGCGCCTGGATGGGATCGCGCTGGCTCACGGCCGCCGAGTACGCCGAGGACGGCGGGTCGCAGGCCATGCAGAAGGCGCTCGTGGCCGCGACCAGCCGCGACACCGTCCGCACGCGCATCTACTCGGGCAAGCCCGCGCGGCTGCTCAAGAGCAAGTGGACCGAGGCGTGGGCCGCCGCCGACGCGCCGGACCCGCTGCCGATGCCGCTGCAGAACATCCTCGTCGCGGAGGCCCACCAGCGGATCTCCGAGGCGCAGGATCCCGAGGTCGTGGCCATGCCGGCAGGGCAGATCATCGGCTCCCTCGAGGGCGTGGTGCCCGTGGCCGAGACGATGGCGCAGATCGTCGCCGAGTACGAGGCCGCCGTCGAGCGACTGCGCGCGACCCTGGCCTGACCGGACGGGCTCGTCTCGCCGTCATCGGCCAGATCCGCTACTCCGATTCGGGATCCGCGGTGATTGTCAACCTGTTGTGAGTCAT
>NZ_KV823905.1:0-7045 GCF_001815995.1 Dietzia sp. HMSC21D01
TCGCCCGGCAATCCTCAGATCCCCGTGAACCACCGGGGTTAGATAGCGCGACTTATCGAGGTGACGGACCTGACGTTGTCCGCGACCACCGGGACTGTCACCCTGGGGATCAGAGCCCCGGCCCGGGGCCTCCGGACGAGGGGTGCCGTACCCGGTGCGCGACAAGACGGCCCGCAGGAGGCCGTCATGGCATGGGTCGTACTCGTTCTGTCCGGAGTTCTCGAGGCCGTGTGGGCCAGCGCGCTCGGCCGCTCGGAGGGGTTCACGCGGCTGTGGCCCTCGGTGGTGTTCGGCGTCGCGCTTGTCGTGAGCATGGCCGGTCTGGCCTACGCGATGCGCGAGCTACCCGTGGGCACCGCGTACGCGGTGTGGGTCGGCATCGGTGCCTCGTTGACCGTCGTCTACGCCATGGCCACCGGGGCGGAACCCGCCTCGGCGATGAAGGTGCTGTTCCTCGTCATGATCATCGGCGGTGTGGTCGGGCTCAAGGCCGTCAGCTGATCCGCTGGCCGTACACGATGCACCGCATGATGTCGGAGTGCGGTCGTACGGTGGGGTGAACCGCATCCGAGCTCGCCGCCAGGCCGAGTCCAACCGGAAGGTCCCATCTCACCATGACCGCCATCAGCACAATCGACCGCGGACCGCGCGTGGTCGCCCGCAGCGTGACCGTGAACGCGCCCGCCGACGAGCTGTTCGCCCTCCTCAACGACCCACGCAAGCACGGACTCGTCGACGGGTCCGGAACGGTCCGCGACAACGTCCGGGGGCCGACCACCCTGCGCCCCGGCGCCAAGTTCACCACCGCGATGCGTATGTACGGCGTGCCGTACCGCATCACCTGCACGGTCACCGAGCACCGCGACACCCCGGTGGAGAAGGTGATCGAGTGGGCGCACCCCGCAGGGCACCGGTGGCGCTGGGAGCTCATCCCGACCGGTAACGGGAAGACGAAGATCGTCGAGAGCTTCGACAACCGGCCGTCCAAGCTCGGCAGGTTCTTCGAGATCGTGGGGATGTCCAAGCGGAACGCGGCGGGCATCACGGAGACGCTGTCTAAGCTGGCGGCGAGGTACGAGACCGCTGGATGACCACGGGATGACCACCACTGAGCGGATCGACGTGGTCACCGCTCGCCCTGTCGGCCGGTGATCTATGGTGGTCGGCGACACGGGGTGCTGCCCGCCCGGGCGGCTGAGATCACACCCGTCGAACCTGATCTGGGTCGTTCCAGCGAAGGAATGTCGATACGGCACCCGCCGCCACCGCAACGGGGCTCCCGGTGCCGTCGCCGATCCGCCGCGCCCTGCGCAGTCGAGGAGCGGAGGCGCATCGTCACCCTCGCCGGGAACACCGGGAAGTGAGTGGCAATGGATATCGGCAACAGCGCGCGGATCGACGAGCAGGTCGTCCTCGTCACCGGAGGCGCCCGCGGGCTCGGCGCGGACATCAGCCGCGCCTTCTCCAGAGAGGGCGCTCTCGTCGTCGTCAACTATCACCGCAGCGAGTCGGCCGCAGCCGACCTCGTCCGTGAGCTCGGCGAGGACCGCACGGTCGCACTCCGCGCCGACGTCACCGACGACGACGAGGTGCACGCCCTCGTCGACGCCGCCCGTCGCCACTTCGGCGCGCCCGTCACCACGGTCGTCAACAACGCGCTGGTCGACTTCGAGTTCAACGGAGACGCCCGCCCGCGACCCGAGACGCTGATCTGGCATGACTTCGACTCGCAACTCCGCGGCGCGGTCAAGGCCACCCTCGCCACGACCCAGGCGACGCTTCCGGGCATGCGCGAGGCCGGTTTCGGACGGATCGTGAACATCGGCACCAATCTGTTCCAGCACCCCGTCGTGCCGTACCACGACTACACCGCCGCCAAGGCCGCCGCGCTGTCGCTGACCCGGACCCTCGCCACCGATCTGGGACCGGACGGCATCACGGTGAACATGGTCTCCGGCGGTCTGCTGCGCACCACCGCCGCGAGCGCCGCCACGCCTGCAGAGGTGTTCGACCTCATCGCGTCGGGGACGCCGCTGCGCCGCGCGATCACCCCGGCCGAACTCGCCGACGCGGTGCTGTTCTTCGCCTCCCCGTGGGCGCGGGCCGTGACCGGGCAGAACCTCATCGTGGACGGGGGACTGGTCAAGGGGTGAGGCGCGGCGGCGCCGATCGCACCGAGGGCGCGCCCTCGCACCCGCGCGCCCTCGTGCCCGCGCGCCCTCGCGCCCTCACACGTGCGCGCCCTTGCCGGTGCCGGTCGGGTGGGGGAGGCTGGAGTCATGCAGTTCCCCTCGGTGGTCTTCTCGCGGACGGCCGGGGGCCGCCGGATCGCCGAGGCCGAGGCCGCTGTCGCCGAACTCGACCAGCGCCTCGCGGAATGGGACGAGCAACGAGCCCTCCTGGCCGCCGACGATCTCGGCAGCGACCCGCACCGGCACGTCCCGCGAACCTGGCCCGCCGTCGCCGAGTCCGCGGCCTCCGCCGCCGGGCGTCTCGCGGCTCCGCTGTCACCGGCGGCGCTGGAGGCCGAACGCTCCGAACTCCGATGGTCGGGCGTGGGCAAACTGATCGGGGCCGGCCTCTCGGCGGCGGTGCTCCTGGCTGTCCCGCTGACGCTCGTCCTCAACGCGGTGATCTGACGTGCCGCTGATCCTCGCGCTGGTGGTGTTCGCGGTCCTCGCCGGTGTGGTCGCGTGGATCGCGTCGACCGGATGGCTCGTGCGCTCCGGACTGGAGGACCTCGCCCGCCACCGTCGGCTCAGCCGGGGGACCGACCCGGCGCAGCTCACCGCCGAGCGCGCCGTCGACACCGCGCGGCGCACCCACGCGCTGGCCTCCGAGGCGCTCGCCGCGACCCTCGACCGCTGGTATGAACTCCGCTCCACGCTCGGCATCGGCACCCCGCTCGAAGCCGAGTACCCCGCCGTGAGGGACGCCCTCGACGGCGACCCCGCGTTCGCCCGCCTACTGGAGCGGGCGAACGACGCCCTGGTCGACAGCACCACCGACCGTCCGAGCAGAGTGGCCGACCTTCTCGCAGAGGCCGCCCGCCTGGACGCGCTGACGCTGGCCGTGCGCGACCGCATCTATCGGGCGAGACGCGCGCCGTGACCGGGCAGAACCTCATCGTGGACGGGACTGGTCAAGGGGTGAGCCTGTCAGGCCCTCCGAAATCCGCTACTCCGCCTCGGAATCCGCTACTCCCGTGGAGGTAGCGGATCCGCAGGCGGAGTAGCGGATGTCGAGCTGGGCGGGTCGACTGCCCGTCGTGCCGGGTCTCGGATCAGGGGGTGCCGGTGCCCTCGTCGGCGGCGGGGGAGGTGTTGGTGCCGCCGTCGTTGATCTCGAAGCGGGTCCACTTGCCGTCCATGTCTACCTCCATGGCGTACCCGAGCGCGTCGTCGGGGACCTCGACCGTCTTGAACCAGTCGTACGCCTTGGTGTCGTCAGCGAACTCCTTCTCCTCGATGACGTTCTGGTCGGGGTCCACTACGCGGTAACGGGGCATGCTTGCTCCTTCGAATCGATGGAATCCGGTCGTATCCGCAGTGTGGGTGATCCGGCGTCATCTCGCATCCGGTTGAAGCCCGTCGATCGCCAGGCCCGTCGACCGCGCGGCCTGGCCGGTGGTCACCGCGCGACCGGCCCGGGCGGCGCGGGCGCCGAGGTGACCGCGGTGCTGCCCGTGCGCAGGTACTCGACCACGGCGTCGTCGACGACCCCGTTGCCCTTGGCGACCTGCCCGTGATCGCCGCCGTCGACGGTGATCATGTGCGCGCCCATCCGGTCCGCCAACGCGCGGGCGCCGTGCAGCGGGGTCTGCGGGTCCGCCACCGAGTTGATCAGCAGCGGCGGCACCTCGAGCGCGTCACCGCTCACCTCGACGGGCGTAGTGACGGCGGGAGCTCCGGCACATGCCGCGCCCGAGCTGAACATCAGGCCGGTGGCGTCGAAGATGTCGCCGGTGACGAACTGGGTCCACAGGAAGCCCGGGTAGTCCAACGGTCGCGGGGCCACGCGGTTCTCGTTGCAGAGGATCGCCGATTGCATGTTCACCGCGATCAGCGCCTCCGCGGGCACGGCCGGCATCTCCGGATCGACCATGCCCAGGGGCGTGCCGTCGCGCAGGGCCGCCGCCAGCATCGGCCAGCCCTGCGACTGCGGCGCGAGGCTCCGGGTCGCGGCGAGAGTGATCGACCGCGACTGCATCGCGCCGGGGTTGAGCAGCTGCCGCGCGAGGCCCTCCAGCTGCGCCCGCGCCGGGCCGGTCAGCGTCGTACCGTCGATCCACGCCTGAGCCAGGGCCTGCCACTCCGCCGGCACATCGCCCACGCGCGCGGGCGGCGGAGCCAGTGTCGGGGTGGTGCCGGCCTCGGCGAGCACCCGCTCGGTCCAGCGCTGATACACCTTGAGCGGGGTGTCGCCCAGGCCGTACGTGGCGTCGTTGGCCGCGATCCAGTCGAACATGTCGTGCACACGCCGCTTGTGCGGTTCGTTCTGCTCGAGCAGGACCTGGTTCCACATCCAGTCCGGGTGAGCGCCCGAGTCCAGCACGACCTTGTCCGTGTGCTGGGGGAACAGCGTCGCGTAGGTGGAGCCGAGCAGGGTGCCGTAGGACAGGCCGTGGATCGAGATCCGCTCCTCGCCGAGCGCCAGTCGCACCTGCTCCCAGTCGCGGGCGGTGTTCTCGGTGGTCAGGTGTCGCCAGTCGTCGCCGCTGACCGATTCGCACGCCGCCCGGTGCGCTCCGCCGACGTTGGTCGCCAACATCAGGACGTCCGCCGGGTTCAGCGGAGCGCACTGCAGGGGCCCGGCGTGGGCGAGTCCCCGGGGCTGCACGCCGATCAGATCCCACTCATCGCGCAGGGCATCGGGCCAGGTGAAGAGTTCGTTGTCGTCGAAGTAGGTCAGGGAGTCCCCGCCCGGTCCTCCCGCGTTGCCGAACAGCACCCCGCGCCGGGCGTCCGGGTCGCGGGCCGGGAGCTTGGATATGGTCACGTCGATGGCCTCGCCGTCCGGCCGCGAGTAGTCCTGCGGGACGGTCACCGTCGTGCAGACCGCGCCGGGGGTGGACACGGTGTCGGGGCACGCGCCCCAGGTGGGCGCGGCGTGCGCGGCCGGTGCGGTGGTGGCGGCGCCCTGGACGACGACGAGTCCCGCCGCCACGAGCACCGACGCCATTGCCGAGGCGACGTGACGAGCGGCGGACGGGAGGAGTGCTGAACGGCGGCTGTGCATGTCGCCCAGTCTTTCAGGATGGCGCCCCCGTTGCTGCCGACCGTCCGACATTGCCATTGCCTGTCAGGGGACGATAGCGATGTCGTAGCGCCAAGTTAGCGTCGCCGCATGACGAGCATTCCCGAGTCTCTTCTTGTGGCGATTCCCGCTCTGGTGGGGGCCTTAATCACAGCCTCCGTGGGTCGAGAGCGGTTCTCCCAGAAGATCGACAGGCTGTCGGCCGCGCTCGAGCGGGTCAGCGGACGCGCTCATCTGGAAGCGGAGTTGGAATCGCTCAGCGCGGAGGCGGTTGCCCGGTATCGCGCGGCTCAGGCTGTACGATTTCTCACCATACTCGGGACCTTCTCGGCGTTCTACACGATGTTGCTGTCGACCGTTTACATCGTGAGCCCTCTTGTTGGTCGGGAGACGGGCCCTGCGGTTCTGGTGCTCACGAATGTGTTCTTCGTGGGCGCAATTGTGATGTTCTTCGTGTCCTGGATTCTCAAGCAGGAGATCATGAAGGTGTACATCTCGCGAAAGCCGGGCATCAAGTCGCGGGCGCCGGGCGGGATAGCGCGCTTTCTCATGCGGACCTCGATAATCGAAGAGGAGTTGGCGTGGCTGGACAGGGCGCACGCGCGGAGAAGTGTCGGTTCAGCTTCCGCCGGGGTGGGCGAGCGTACGGTCGAGATTCCGACTTCCGAGGAGGCCTCCCGTGACCACTGACCCGAACGCCCAGCCGCTCATCGACCCCACCACCAAGTACGAGGTCGACATCCCGATGCAGTCCCAGCCGGTGCCGGGGCTCGCCTCCGAGCTGGAGCCGCCCGCCGATCACGGTGAGACGTCCTACGTCGGACACGGCAGGCTCACGGGTCGCCGCGCGCTCATCACCGGTGGCGACTCGGGCATCGGGCGCGCGGTGGCGATCGCGTACGCACGTGAAGGGGCCGACGTGGCGATCGGATACCTGCCCTCCGAGCAGTCCGATGCGGACGAGGTCGCCCGGTTGGTCCGGGAGGCCGGCCGCACCTGCGTCCTGCTGCCGGGCGACGTCGGCGACGAAGAGGTGGCGCGGGCGATCGTCCGCGACGCCGTTGCCGGGCTCGGAGGGATCGATGTGCTGGTGCTCAACGCCGCCCGGCAGACCTACGTCGAGAACCTCGAGGACCTGAGCTCCGAGCAGTGGGCGGAGACCATGAACGTCAATATCTCGGCGCCGTTCTGGATGATGCAGGAGGCGCTCGGTCACCTGCAGCCGGGCGCGAGCGTCATCTTCACCTCGTCGGTGCAGGCCTACACGCCGTCGCCGGGCCTCGTGGACTACGCGACCTCGCGGGCCGCGGTCAACACGATGTCCAAGGCGCTGGCGCAGCAGCTCGCGCCGCGGGGGATCCGCGTGAACGCCGTCGCGCCGGGCCCGTTCTGGACCGCGCTGCAGGTGACGGGCGGGCAGAAGCCGGAGAAGCTGCCGTACTTCGGGCAGAAGAACCCGCTCGGTCGGCCGGGGCAGCCGGTCGAGATGGCCGGGGCGTACGTGTACCTGGCCTCGGAGGAGTCGTCGTACACGACCGGCAACACGCTCTCGGTGACCGGCGGCGCGCCCACGCCCTGACACCGGAGCAGTTCGGACAGCGCAGCCCGGCCACAGCCGCTCGCCGGGATGGCGTCTGGCGCGCCACGATGCGCGGGGACCACAGTCGCCCACCTACAGCCGCTCGCCGGGATGGCGTCTCGCGCGCACCGAAGGGTGGGCGAGACGCCATGGTGAGGAGCGGCTGCGGGCTGGGCGGGCAGCGGCGGGAGCGAGACGCCATCGGCGGGG
>NZ_KV823906.1:0-30862 GCF_001815995.1 Dietzia sp. HMSC21D01
GATGACGACTGTGCTCATGCCCGCCGAGGCTAGTCGGGCAAGGCGGGGGAGTGGGCCGCGCGGGGTCGGGTGGGGCCCGTGAATCGGGCGGGGCGGGCCCGGCCGGGCGGGCCAGGTGTGGTCAGGCGGGTCCGGCGGAGTCGGCGTCGAAGGCGTCGAGTAGGGCGTTGAAGGCGGGTACCGCCGCCGACAGCAGCTCGCGCTGCTCGCCGGTCAGCCGGCCCAGGTGCTCGGCGAAGTCGCGGTCGCGGTCGGCCAGCACCTGCTCGATGCGCGCTCGGCCCAGGTCCGTCAGCCGCACGCAGACGCCACGCCGGTCGGACTCGTCGGGCTCGCGCTCGACGTACCCCATGGCCTCGATGACGCTCACCGAGTTGCTGGTGGTCGGCACCCGCACGTTCTCGAGCCGGGCGAGGTCCGTCATGCGTAGCCGCCCGTGGCAGGCAAGGGTGTGCAGTATCGACGTCTGCGCTCTACTCAGCGCGTACTGGGTGCTCTGCCGGCGGACCAGCAGGTCCAGCCGGAGGAGGATGGGCCGGAACTGTTCGGCGAGACCCAGAGCGGGCCCGACCTCACCGGTGTCCGGTTCCCTCGTCGTCGTCACCATGACCCCAGCCCCCTCGAGACCGGCTCCCCCCCGGAAGCCTCGCGGCACCGAATGTAAGCCCTCCTTCTCCTGTCGTGGGGCTGCACGTCGAGGCACTGGTCGGGCGGCGTGTGATGGTGGACACTCAAGGCATGGGTTTGTATCACCAGATCACCGGATCCGGACCGACCATCGTCCTCATCCACGGCGTCTGCCACCGCGTGCACGCCTGGGATGCTGTGGTGCCGTTGCTCGCCGACCGGTTCCGGGTGGTCGTCGTCGACCTGCCCGGGCACGGACGATCCGCCGACCTGCCGGAAGTCGGGGACGTGCTCGACCACTTCGTCGGTGAGCTCGTCGACCTGCTCGAGGCGGTCGTCCCGGCCGGCGAGCGGCCGCACATCGCCGGCAACTCCCTCGGCGGCTTCCTCGCGCTGGAACTCGGGGCGCGCGGGTTGGCCAGCAGCGTCACCGCGCTCTCGCCCGCCGGGTTCTTCCGCTCGCACGCTGAGTGGCGCTACACGATCACCGTCTTCCGCAGCCTCCGACGCGCGGCCGGCAGACTCGGGCGGCACATCCCCGCCCTCACCGAGCGGGCCGCCGGACGCGCGGTGATGATGGCGGTGTTCTGCGCCCGCCCGTGGCGGTATCCCGCCGAGGCAGCCGCGATCGACAGCGAGGCGATCGTGTCCAACACCGTGCTGGACCGGGCCGACCGCCGGACCTTCCTGTTCTCCGCGCCCGTCGACGAGAACCTCCCCATCACCATCCGCTGGGGCCGGTTCGACATGGTCCTGCCGGTCGGTCAGGTCAAGCTCGCCACGAGGCTGTTCCCGCAGGCGAAGGTCGAGATCACCGCCGACGGGCACGTGCCGATGTCCGACGACCCCGAGGGCGTGGCCGCGTCGATCGCGGCCTGCGCCGAGCGCGGACTGGCGTACGCGGGCGCGGCACCGGCCGTCGCGGCGTCGACTGCCGGGCGGTAGGTCGCGCCTGCCGGGCGGGTCGGGGCCCGCCGAGAAGAGGATCTCGCCTGTATCGACCTAGTGAAATGGTGCGAAAAGCTCTTCTCGACGGGGCCTCAGGCTCAGCTGCGATCCGCGTCCGAGCGGGGTCAGCGGCCGAGCGAGCCCGTCGGCAGCGACCCCGAGCCGAGCGAGCCTGTGCCGAGCGAGCCCGTCCCGCCGGAGAAGCCGTCGCGCCAGGCCACGACCGTCGACGGGCGGGGCTGGGAGTCGCCGCCGTCCGGCCAGTGCGAGGCCGGGTTCTCGATCGACGCGCCGTCCATCTCGCCCGGGTGCTGGACGTTGACGATCGCGCGGTCGTTGAACACCAGCGGACCGCAGGTCTCCGCCCCGATCGGGACGGTGAGGAACAACTTGGTCTCACCGCGGTTCGGGCCCTCGGTGGCCACCGAGTAGAGGCCGTCGTTGAAGCCGAGCGCGTTCCCGTCGGTCGACACCCACAGTCCGCCGGCGGGGTCGAACGCTACGTTGTCCGGGCAGGAGATCGGGCTGACCTTGGACTTGTCGAAGCCGCCGAAGTACGAATCGGCTTCGGCGGGATCACCACACACGAGCAGCAGGTTCCAGCCGAAAGTCGTGCCCCCGTGGTCGTCGGTGATCTCGACGACCTGGCCGTGCTTGTTGTTGTGCCGCGGGTTGGTCTCGTCGGCCGCGGCCCGGCCGGAGCCGCCGCGCTGGGAGTTGTTGGTCAGCGCCATGTACACCCTGCCGGTGGTCGGGCTGGGCTCCACGTCCTCGGGCCGGTCCATCTTGGTGGCGCCGACCCGGTCGCCCGCCATACGCGTGTGCACGGCGACCTGCTCGGGCGTCATGCCCTCGACGTGAGAGATGGCCTTGCCGTCGGCGTTGACGGTCATGAGCGGGATCCAGGTACCGGAACCGTCGAACGCGCCGTCGGATGGAAGCTCTCCCGAGCCGTCGATCTCGGACGCGGGCGAGTTGCCGGAGAAGCTGGCCACGTAGAGGGTGCCCTCGTCGAGGATCCGCATGTTCTCGGCGCGTGCGGCCCGGGTGTTACCGGGGACGATGCGGCGGCTGGAGACGAACTTGTAGAGGTAGTCGAAGCGCTCGTCGTCGCCGGAATAGGCCACGACGGCCCCGTCGGCGGTCACGTGGATGCTCGCGCCCTCATGCTTGAACCGGCCCATCGCCGAGTGCTTCACCGGCGTCGAGTCGGGATCCCACGGATCGACCTCGACGACGTAGCCGAAGCGGTTGACCTCGTTGGGTTCCTTCGCCAGGTCGAAGCGATCGTCGAACCGCTCCCACAGGCGGCCTGAGGGGGAGACGCTGATGCCGTAGCGGCTCAGCTGTGCGCGGCGCTCGGTGTCGGTGACCGAACCGGAGGTGCCGAAGTACTGGTTGAAGTTCTCCTCGCCCGAGAGCACGGTGCCCCACGGGGTGTGCCCGCCCGCGCAGTTGTTCAGCGTGCCCAGGACGCGCGTGCCGGTTGGGTCGGCGGTGGTCCGGGTGAGGGGGCCGACGGCGGGGCCGCGCAGGTCGAACGGGGTGGTGGCGGTGATGCGCCGGTTGTAGGAGCCCATGACGGGGTCGAGGCCGCCGTCCGAGGCGCGGGTGGCCAGTTCGACCACGGTCAGCCCGTGCGCAGCCCAGGCGATCTCGACCTGCTCACGGGTCGGGTTCGCGGAGTCGTAGCCGCGGAACATCGTCGGCTCGGTGGTGTACTCGTGGTTGACGGTGAGCAGGTAGCGGCCGTCTCGGTCGTCCATCGGGAACATGACGGCGAGGTCGCAGTTGTAGCCGTACTGCATCGCCTGGGCGGCCGCGGTCTGGTTCTCGAAGTCGAACTCCGGGGCGCCGGGCAGCACGGGATCGCCCCAGCGGATCACGACGTCGCTGGAGTAGCCCTCGGGGACCGTGACGGCGTCGGCCTTGTTGGGCGCGACCGGGGTGAAGCCGGTGTCGATCGTGGCGCCGCCGGTCGAGCCGGTGGACCCGAGCGAAGCGGCCGCGCCGGGACCCTGTGCGGCGGCGGTCGCGGGCAGGGCCTGCGCGGCTCCGACCGCCAGCGCCACGACGCCCGCCGCCTTGAGCGCCCCGCGGCGGCTGATCTCGGTGGCGATGTCGCCGAAGTAGGCGTTGTCGGTGGTGTTCGGCACCGGGGCGGCGCACTGGTCTCCACACTTGTACACACAGGTCACGTGCTGGCGGTTGGAGATTCCTGGAGTGGCGATCGGAAGCAGGCGGCGGACGGACATTCGAGTCTCCCTGAAGACAGCTACGGCTCATCGGACGCTGTGACGCTAGGTGCGCAGAACCACCGGACGAACGCGCCCGGTGAACGTCCGGACGAACTGTGGGCGCAGTGCAGGTGAACCCCGGCGCGGGCCGCTACAGTCGTCGTGTCCACCCTCTATCTCGGATCGCCCGGCACGTTCCTGTCGGTGAAGGGAAAGACCCGCTCATGGCCTCGGTGACCTTCGAGAACGTGTCAATCATCTATCCCGGGGCCGCGCGGCGCAGCGTGGACCGCCTGGACCTGGAGATCGCCGACGGCGAGTTCCTCGTCCTGGTCGGGCCCTCCGGTTGCGGCAAGTCGACCACCCTGCGCGCGCTCGCCGGCCTCGAGGACGTGGCCGCCGGACGCATCCTCATCGGCGACAAGGACGTCACCGGGACCGAACCCAAGGACCGGGACATCGCGATGGTGTTCCAGAACTACGCGCTGTACCCGCACTACACGGTCCGCGAGAACATGGGCTTCGCGCTCAAGTTGGCCAAGGCGAGCAAGCAGGAGATCGCCGAGCGGGTGCAGACCGCCGCGGAGATACTCGACCTGGTGCCGTACCTGGACCGCAAGCCAAAGGAACTCTCCGGTGGCCAGCGGCAGCGTGTGGCGATGGGCCGGGCGATCGTCCGCAACCCCCAGGTCTTCCTCATGGACGAACCGCTGTCGAACCTCGACGCCAAGCTCCGTGTGGCGACGCGTGCACAGATCGCCAAGCTGCAGCGGGATCTGCGCACCACGATGATCTACGTGACCCACGACCAGGTCGAGGCCATGACGATGGGCGACCGTGTCGCGGTGCTCAAGGACGGGGTGCTTCAGCAGGTCGACACCCCCCGCGAGCTGTACAACAATCCGGTCAACGCCTTCGTCGCCGGTTTCATCGGCTCGCCCTCGATGAACCTCTTCGAGGCGCCGGTGGCCGACGGTCGAGTGGACCTCGAGGGGTTCCGTGAACCGGTGCCGGCCGGGGCGGGTCCGCGGGTCACGGTGGGCGTGCGGCCCGAGCACCTGCGGATCGCCGAGGACGGCCACGGGTTGGAGGTGACGGTCGTACTGGTGGAGGAGCTCGGAGCGGACAGCTACCTGCACTGCTCGACCGCCGACGGCCACCCGGTGGTGTATCGCGCCGGGTCCGGCGGGGACGCGCGTAAGGGCGACACCGTGTATCTCGAGGCGCTCGACGGTGAAGTGCGCTTCTTCGACGTGGAGGTCGGCGACCGACTCCGCTGAACCGTCGAGCGCCGCGACATCTGTTGTTGTTACAGTTAAAGCTGTGACCTCGCCTGCGTGAACCCCACCTGACGGTGGTGAGCGAGCGACCCGGCCGATGATCGCCGTGGTCCCGCCGCCGCACATCTGTGTGGGATACGCTCAGCAGGTCCTCAGTGAGATCCGCGTCACAGCCGACGTCGATCAGCTGCCCATCGGCGCGCGCCGACGGGAGTCGAGACACGACAGTAGGAGAGAGCGCATGGCCGTTCACGGCAGGTTCCTCAAGGCGGCGACGGCCGCCTCCATCGTCGCGGTGGTCGCCGCGGGTTGTTCCTCGGGGGGTGGGGAGGACAGCGAACAGGCGAGCTCCGGCACCTCCGGCGTCGGCCCCATCACCTTCGCGATGGGCAGCAACGACACGGACAAGCTGCGTCCCGTCATCGAACGGTGGAACGCGGAGAACCCCGACCAGGAGGTCACCCTCCACGAGCTCCCCGCCGAGCAGGACGGTCAGCGCGACACCCTCGTGCAGTCGCTGCAGACGGAGAGCGGCGAGTACGACGTGTTCGCGCTCGACGTCACCGACACCGCGTACTTCGCGGCTAACGGCTGGCTCCAGCCGATCGAAGGGGAGACCGAGGTCGACACCAGCGGACTGATCGAGGCCGCCGTCGACTCGGCGACCTACAACGACACGCTCTACGCGGTGCCGCAGAACACCAACGCGCAGCTGCTCTACTACCGCACCGACCTCCAGCCGGAGGCCCCCGCCAACTGGGGCGAGCTCGTCGAGTCCTGCAGCGCGGCCGTCGAGGCCGCCATCGACTGCGTCAACCTGCAGCTCAAGCAATACGAGGGCCTGACCGTCGCGGGCACGCAGTTCATCCACAGCTGGGGCGGCAGGATCGTCGGCGACGACGGCCAGACCCCGGAGCTGGACAGCGAGGAGACCCGCGCCGGCCTGACAGCCCTGGTCGACGCATACAAGAACGACGTCGTCGCCATGAAGTCCGACAGCTTCACGGAGGAGCAGACCGCACAGGCCTTCCTGGGCGGCCGCACCATGTACGCCTACAACTGGCCGTACATGTACGACTCGGGTCAGACCGACCCGACCTCGGAGGTCGTGGACAAGTTCGACGTCGCGCCGATCCTCGGCCCGGACGGCCCGGGTAAGTCCGTCCTCGGCGGCTACAACAACGGCATCAACGTCTACTCCGAGAACAAGGCCACGGCCACGGCGTTCCTCGAGTTCCTCATCTCCGAGGACGTCCAGATGGGCTTCGCACAGGAGTCCTTCCCGCCTGTGCTGTCCTCGATCTACGACGACGCCGCGCTGCAGGAGCAGTTCCCGTACATGGAGGCCCTCAAGGCCGCCCTGGACAACGCCGAGCCGCGCGCGGTCTCACCGTTCTACCCGGCGCTGTCGAAGGCCATCCAGGACAACACCTTCGCGGCCCTGAAGGGAGAGAAGACCGTCGAGCAGGCGCTCACCGACATGAGCGCCGCGATCGAACAGGCTCAGTGACGGACCCTCTCTGAATGACGGCCGGTGGGCCCCGGGTGCCATCCCGGGGCCCAGCGGTCTCCCTGACAGGGTGTGGCGCACCCGGCGAGGAAACGGCGAGATGACGACGAGCGAGACGTCCCAGGCTCCGCTGGTGGCGAAGAAGTTCGACTGGCGACCGGTGTGGATGGTGGGCCCCGCGCTGATCATCCTCGCGGTGGTGATCGGCTACCCGATCGTCCGCGCGGTGTACCTGTCCTTCATGGCCGACCGCGGCCTCGACCCCGCCACGGGCATGTTCACCTCCGGCGGGTTCGCCGGCTTCCAGCACTATTTCTACTGGCTCACGCAGGCCTGCCCGGCCCCCGGCGGCGGCGCCGTCACCTGCCCCGACGGCGTCTCGGCCACCGACTTCTGGCCCGCCATGGGCAACACCCTGTTCTTCACGGTCACCACCGTCTCGCTCGAGACCGTGCTCGGCTTCGCCATGGCCGTCGTCATGGGCAAGAGCATCTGGGGCCGCTCCATCCTGCGGGCCGCGGTGCTCGTCCCCTGGGCGATCCCCACCGCCGTCACCGCCAAACTGTGGGCGTTCATCTTCGACCCCAACGGCATCGCCAACACGATCCTCGGCACGAACATCGCCTGGACCACCGACCCCTTCTACGCCCGTGTGGCCATCATCGTGGCCGACGTGTGGAAGACCGCGCCGTTCATGGCCCTGCTCATCCTGGCCGGACTGCAGATGATCCCCGGTGACGTCTACGAGGCGGCCCGCGTCGACGGCGCCTCGCGGTGGCAGCAGTTCGTCCGCATCACCCTGCCGCTGGTCCGGCCCGCGCTCATGGTCGCGATCCTGTTCCGCACACTCGACGCGCTGCGCATGTACGACCTGCCCGTCATCCTGGTCTCGGCGAACTCCAACTCACCCACCGCGACCGTGTCCATGCTCGTGGTCAACGAGATGAGGATGGGCAACTTCAACAGCGCCTCCGCGATCTCGACACTCGTGTTCCTGCTGGTCTTCGCCGTCGCGTACATCATGGTGAAGTTCCTCGGCGCGAACGTCGTGGAAGATCGCACAGGCAAGAAGGAGGAGATCCGGTGAGCCACCGAGTGTCTGATCACAGCACCTCGCCGGCCACGCCGACGACCACCTCGTCGTCGTCGACCTCCGGCCCCCACCGACACCCCGACGGCCGGGACCTCAAGCCCCCGCGCAAGCCTCTTGGCCGCACCGCGGGCACCTACGTCGGCGCCCTGCTCATCCTCATCTGGGGGCTCGCGCCGTTCTACTGGATGCTCGTCACGGCGTTCCGCGACAACCGGTTCGTGTTCTCCGCGAGCCCGCTGCCCTCGAACATCACGCTGGACAACTTCCGCGAGGCACTGTCCACGGACGGCGGCAACAACTTCCTGGGCGCGATCATCAACTCGGTGATCATCAGCTCCGTCACCACCGCGCTCGCCCTGACCTTCGGCGTGTTCACCGCGTACGCGCTCGCCCGGGTCGACTTCCGCGGCAAGTTTTTCGTCACCGGACTCATCCTCGCCGCGTCGATGTTCCCCGGGGTCGCCCTGGTCACGCCGCTGTTCCAACTGTTCACCGACATCGGCTGGATCGGCACTTACCAGGCACTCATCATTCCCAACATCTCGTTCGCGCTGCCGCTCACGATCTACACGCTGACGTCGTTCTTCAACGACCTGCCGTGGGAGCTCGAGGAAGCCGCCCGCGTCGACGGCGCCACCCGCGGTCAGGCGTTCATCAAGATCATCCTGCCGCTCGCGGCGCCGGCCCTGTTCACCACCGCGATCCTTGCGTTCATCATCACCTGGAACGAGTTCATCCTCTCGCAGCAGTTGTCCACCACCGGGACCGAGCCCGTCACCGTGGCGATCGCCCGCTTCTCCGGTGTCAATCCCTACATCCCGCCGCACGCGGCGATCATGGCCGCCGGTGCGCTCGTCACCGTGCCTCTGGTGATCATGGTGCTGCTCTTTCAGCGACGAATCATCTCCGGCCTCACCGCCGGCGGTCTCAAGAGCTGATCGCCGTGACGCGCAGTGGTTCGGACGCGCTGGCCTCGCGCCAGCGGCTGGAGGTTATCGGCGGGATCGTCGTGTTCTTCACCGTGCTCGCACTGGTCAACGCGGTGGGCCTGATCCTCACCGGGCGCCCGTCGATCTTCGCCTCGCTGGTCCTGGTGCTCATGCTGATCATCTCCTGGTTCACCATCCGCACTTGGCGGCGGGTCGACAGGGCGGTCCGCGCGGGCTGATGTCGCGTGGCCCGGTCCGCGCAGTGTCGTGCCAGCACCTCGGACTTCTTGGTGCCGAACTCGTCCCAGCACCCGAAGTCGGACGGGGCCCGCAGCGAGGGTTCTCCGGTGTCGGCGGCGGGTCAGCCGTCGCGTTCGAGGTTGAACCAGAAGTGCTCGCCCTCGTCGACGGTGCCATGCCCGGTCATCACCGCGAGGAGGGTGGTGGGTCGCCCGTCCGGGCCGGAGGTGACGACGGCGAAGTGGTCGATCACCGGCAGTCGGTCCTACACCATGGAGGCGGTCGGCCGTCCCCGGGAGGAGACCTCCCATAGCGACGACCCGCCGCCCCCGGTCGCGGTGGAGCCGGTGCCGGCGGCGCTCATAGCCCGAGGGTTTTCCCGATGATGTCGCGCTGGACCTCGTTGGTGCCGCCGAAGATGGTGGAGACGACGGCCTGGCGGACCATGCGCTCCATGCCGTACTCGGTGGCGTACCCGTAGCCGCCCATCGACTGCATGCACTCGAGGGTGACGCGCTTGCTGAGCTCGGTCGCCTTGAGCGTGGCCATGGACGCCTCGCGCGGGAACAGGGCCTCGGGATCTGACTCGTCCACCTTCTTGGCCACCGCGTAGACGAGCAACCGGGTGGCCTCGATCTCGGTGGCCAGATCGGCCATGCGGTGACGGATGACCTGGAAGGTCCCGACAGGGCGGCCGAACTGCTCGCGCTTCCTGATGAAGTCCAAGCAGTCGTCGGACGCGCGCTGCGCCACGCCGAGCTGCATGGCGGCGAGGATGAGCCGCTCGGTGTTGAGACCGGTCATGAGCTGCTTCCAACCGCCCCCGACCTCGCCGACCACGGAGTCCGCGGGCAGGCGCACGTCGGCGAAGTGGGCGTTGGAGCACCAGGTCTTCTGGCCGTTGATCACCCAGTCGTCGCCGTCGCGCTCGGCCTTGCATCGCAGCGCCGCGACGTCGGACCCGGCGCCGGGCTCCGACATGGAGATGGACAGGCTGCCGCCCTTGACGACCAGTTCGAGGGCGCGCTTGCGTTGCTCCTCGTTGCCGAACTTCTCGTAGGCGGCGGCGGTGATCAGGGTGGGGCCGATGCCGCCGATGGGGCCAGGCCCTTGAGTGAGTGCTCGAGGAGGAGGCAGAGTTCGACCGCGCCGGCGGCGGAGCCGCCGTACTCCTCGGGGATGGTGAGGCCGAGCCAGCCGAGTTCGGCCATCTTGGCGTAGATCTCGGGAGAGTGGGTGCCGCCCTCCATGGTGAGGTCGGCACGCTTCTCGACGCTGCCGACCTCGCGAGCACAGAAGTCGTCGATCGACTTGGCGAAGTCGCGCTGCTCTTCGGTGAGGATGTCGAACACGTCGAGCCTCTTTCCTTGCGGTTGGGGTGCCGGGAACGGTCGTAGTCGACTACTGTGACCGGTATCACCGCACGCTACATCAAATATATGTGATCTGAAACGGGAGGCTTTCGATGACCACCACCGAGCCGAGCAAGACCGGCCCCGCTTTCGCCAGCCTGGATCCCCGCGACGGCACGGTCCTCGCGGAATACCCGATCGCCGGCGCGGAGGAGGTCGCCCTCGCCGTGGAGCGGGCCCGCGCCGCCGCCGCGTGGTGGGCGACGCAGGGGCCGCGTGGTCGGCGAGAATGGTTGCTGGAGTACAAACGTGCGATCTCCTCTCGCGCGGCCGAGCTGGCCGCGCTGATCTCCGCCGAGACCGGTAAGCCGGACGAGGACGCGACCCTCGAGGTGTTGCTCGCGGTCGGCCACCTGGAGTGGGCCGCCAAGAACGCCAACAAGGTCCTTCGTCGTCGCTCCGTCTCGGCCGGTCTGCTCATGAGCAACCAGTCCGCGTACGTCGAGTACCAGCCGTTCGGCGTGGTCGGGGCGATCGGCCCGTGGAACTACCCGGTCTTCACCCCGATGGGCACGCTGTCCTACGCGATGGCCGCCGGTAACGCGGTCGTGTTCAAGCCCAGCGAGTTCACGCCGGGCGTCGGTGTGTGGCTCGCCGAGGTCTGGGATTCGCTCGGCGCCTCCCAGCCGCTCATCCAGACCATCACCGGCGACGGCTCGACCGGCGCCGCACTGTGCAGGGCGGGCGTCGACAAGCTGGCTTTCACCGGTTCCGCCGCGACGGGCCGCAAGGTCATGGCCGCGTGCGCCGAGACCCTCACCCCTGTCGTCATCGAGGGCGGCGGCAAGGACGCGGTACTTATCGACAAGGACGCTGATCTCGATGCCGCAGTGGATCAGACCGTCTTCGGTGCCATGGGCAACGCGGGCCAGACCTGCGCCGGCGTCGAGCGGATCTACGTGCACGAGGACGTCCACGAGGCGTTCGTCCACAAGTTCGCCGCGAAGGTCCGCGCACTCTCGCCCGGCACCTCGGTCAGCTCGAGTTACGGCCCCATGACCATGCCCTCGCAGGTGGACATCATCCGCCGCCACGTCAAGGACGCGATCGCCCGCGGTGGCAGGGCGGTGGTCGGTGGTGAGGAGTCGGTGGGCGACCGGATCGTCCAGCCGGTCGTGTTGGTCGACGTACCGGAGGACTCGACGGCCGTCACCGAGGAGACCTTCGGCCCGACCGTGGTCATCAACAAGGTGGGCGACCTGGAGGAGGCCGTCGAGAAGGCCAACGCCGTCAACTACGGCCTGGGCAGCGCGATCTTCACCAAGGACCGCAAGCGTGGACTCGCACTCGCGGAGAAGGTCGATGCCGGCATGGTCTCCATCAACTCGTTCCTCGCCTTCGCCGGCATCGCGGCCCTGCCGTTCGGTGGCTCGGGTGAGTCAGGCTTCGGCCGGATCCACGGCGCCGACGGGTTGCGGGAGTTCTCCCGCCCGCGCTCGATCACGGTCGAGAAGTTCGCCGCCCCGCTCAATCTCATGACGATGACCCGCAGGCCGCGGGACATCAAGATCGTCAAGTGGATGCTCGCCAACGTCCAGGGAAAGATGTGATCCAGGCATGACCGCGACCACGCCAGGTGTGAACAGGGATGTGTCGACGACGCCGCCGCCGTCGTCGGCCGACACCCGGCCGCAGACGGTTCCCGGGGTGCTCGGTCCGATCCCGGTGGACATGGTCCCCGACGCGGACAGGGCGCATCCGCTCACGGCCACCGTGCCGTTCAAGCCGGGACGCTGGTACTGGCGCGATCTCGTCGCGTCGCTCGACCCGGTGGCGGACGCGGCGGACATCCACCGAATCACCGCCGCGTACGAGTTCCCGTGGGATTACCAGCGGGCGCTCGAGCTGGCGCTGTACCGCACGTACTGCGTGCCGTCGGTCTCCGCGGTGCTGGCGGAGGCGGGCAACTTCCGGAAGGCTCCGCAGAAGCGATACGACGACACGGCGCTCCTCATGGCCGAACTGGTGGAGCACGGTGTCGATTCGACGCGCGGCAAGGAGTCGCTGCGGGTGATCAACAGGCAGCACGCGATGTACGAGATCACGAACGACGACATGCTGTACGTACTGTCGACGTTCATCTACGAGCCGCTCGAGTGGATCGACGCCAACGGCTGGCGCCGGCTGCACCCGAACGAGCGGCTCGCCGCGTTCCACTTCTATCGCGGGGTGGGGCAGCGGATGAACATCGCCGACATCCCGGAGGGCATGGCCGAGTTCCGGCGCTGGCGGGACGCCTACGAGGCCCGGGTGTTCCGCTACGCGGACACTAACAACGAGATCGGCAACTACACGCTGGACCTGATGTGTGCGTGGTATCCGCAAGCGGTGCGGCCCCTGGTCCGCAAGGCCGTGCAAGCGCTCATCGATGACGACATGGCGCGGGCCTTCGGCTTCCCGGCCCCGGCTCCGCGGGTACGCGGGGCCGCTTACTCGGCGATCCGCCTGCGGTCGCGCGTCGTCCGCTGGTTCCCGGTCCGCCGTAAGGCGTACGGCACCGAGGGCACGGAGAACCGGACCTATCCCGGGTACCCGACCGGATACCGGCCCGCGGACCTCGGGGCGCACCCCATCACGCCCCGGGATCGGATGGCGGGCGGCGGGTGCCCGGTCCCCCACGGGATGGCGGCCGACGGAACCGGGGAAGGAAACGCGCGATGACCGTCAACGGACATGACGCTGTGAAGGTCGAGCGAGACGCTGTGGGCGTGGTCACCATCAGCATCAACCGTCCCGACCGGATGAACGCGCTCGACCATCCCACCGTGTGTGCGCTGACCGAGCTCGTCGCCCGGCACGGTACCGACCCGGGCACCCGGGTGCTCCTGCTGGCCGGCGAGGGCGCAGCCTTCACCACCGGCGCCGATCTGCAGGCCATCAAGGACGCCGGTGCCGACGCCCCCACGCCCGAGGTGACCATGGACAGTGCCGCCGCACTCGTGCGGGCGGTGCTGACCGCGCCGGTGCCGGTGATCGCGGCGGTCAACGGCCCCGCGGCCGGCGTCGGGGTCTCACTCGCGTTGGCCGCGGACCTGATGCTCATGGCAGACGACGCCTACCTGCTGCTGGCGTTCACCAACATCGGTCTCATGCCCGACGGTGGTGCGAGCGTGCTCCTGCCGGCAGCGGTCGGCCGGGCGGTCGCCTCCCGGATGCTCCTGCGCGGTGACGCGGTGTCGGCGGCGGAGGCAAAGGACGTCGGGCTGGCCGTCGAGGTGCTGCCCGCCGCGGACCTGCGCGCCGCGGCCGCCAAGATCGCCCGCGGCCTGGCCCGCGGTCCGCGCCGCGCCCTGGAGCTCACCAAGCGTTCCGTCACCGGCGCGACTCTGGCCGAACTCGACGCCGCACTGGCCCGCGAGCACGAGGGCCAGTGCGAACTGCTGGTGTCCGCCGACTTCGCCGAGGGTGTCTCCTCGATCCTCGAGAAACGACGCCCCGACTTCTCCTGACCACGCGACCGTTCCGCCCTCCCGCCGCATCGACGAAAGGCCGAGACCATGTCAACCGCCACGGACCCCATCGCGGACCTCCATGCCGCTCGGCGCAACACCTGGAACACGTGGGTGGGCACCCACGCTGAGATGAACCCCGACGGGGAGGCCCTGCGGTTCATGGGCCAGACCACCACGTGGAAGCAGCTGGACGAGCGCAGCGGTCGCTTCGCCGACGCGCTCGCGCGGCGCGGGGTCGGCAAGGGCGACCGGGTCATGCTCATCACGCTCAACAACCCCGAGTTCGTCGAGGCCGTGCTGGGCATCAACGAACTCGGCGCCATCGCCGTGCCGGTGAACTTCCGGCTCACCCCGGGTGAGCTCGCCTACCTGGTCAGCGATTGCACGCCGAAGGTCGTCGTCACCGACGCCATGCTCGCCCCGCTGGTCGGAGCCATCCGCGCCCAGGGTGAGGAGCCGGGTGAGCACATCGTGATCGGAGGTGAGGCGGGCACTGACGGGCAGACCACCTACGCGGACGCGATCGCCGAGGAGGGCGCGCCCCACGAGCCGGTCGACGTCCCCGAGGACGCGACCTCGCTGATCATGTACACCTCCGGCACCACGGGGCGACCGAAGGGCGCGATGCTCTCCTACGAGAACATGACGGCCCAGGCGCTCACCTGTATCCGCGTGTTCCGGCTCTTCGACGAGGAGGGGCGGGCGCTGTGCGCCGCCCCGATGTTCCACATCGCGGCGATCGGCTCGATCGCCCCGAGCCTCCAACTCGGCGGGACCACCGTGATCCACCCGCTGCAGGCGTTCGACCCGGCCGCCCTTCTCGACACGCTCGAGTCGGAGCAGATCACCAGCATCTTCCTGGTGCCGGTGCAGTGGCAGGCCGTCTGCGCCGAGCAGCAGGCCCGCCCGAGGAGCCTGGTCCTGCGGAACATCTCCTGGGGTGCCGCGCCGTCGACCGACACGATTCTGCGCGCGATGGCGGAGACGTTCCCGAACGCCCTCAACTGCGCCGTCTTCGGCCAGACCGAGATGAGCCCCATCACCTGCGCCCTCGACGGCGATGACGCGATCCGCAAGCTGGGCTCCGTCGGCAAGGTCATCCCCACGATCCAGGCCCGAGTCGTCGACGGCTTCGGGGAGCCCGTCGCCCCCGGCGAGGTCGGGGAGATCGTCTACCGCGGCCCCACCACGATGTCCGGTTACTGGAACAAGCCGGCCGAGACCGCCGAGGCCTTCGACGGCGGCTGGTTCCACTCCGGCGACCTGGTCCGGATGGATCCCGAGGGCTTCGTCTACGTGGTGGACCGTAAGAAGGACATGCTGATCTCCGGTGGTGAGAACATCTACTGCGCCGAGGTGGAGAACGTCATCGCCGGCCACGAGCGCGTCCGTGAGGTCGCCGTGATCGGCCGCAAGGATGACGAGTGGGGCGAGGTCCCGGTCGCGGTGGTCGCGCTCAACGACTCGGAGGGCCCGGACCTGAGCCTGGAGGAGCTCACCGAGTGGCTGCGCGACAAGCTCGCAGGGTTCAAGCTGCCCAAGCACCTGGTGGTGATCGACGAACTGCCCCGCAACGCCAGCGGCAAGGTCGTCAAGGGCACGCTCCGGTCCGATCACGGAACCGTCGGCGTCTGACCCGGCCATAGGCTCGGGCGGCCCGGCATCAGGCCTGCTTGGCGGCCTCGGGCTCGCGGGATTCGTCCCAGACACCAGCCCTGTCGAGGTGCTCGACGAGGAGACGGGCGCCGGCGGAGAACTCGTCGTCCACCACGGTGTGGGCCGCGTCGACGTCTCCCGCGCGCAGCGCCTCGAGCATCCGGCGGTTGTCCTCGAGCGCGTTGGCCCGCCACTCCGGGTCCTGGGCATAGAGGCGGTACGGCATGTAGCGGGCGGCATTGCCGAGGAAGCGGGAGAGCTTGTCCGAACAGGAGACCCGGTTGATCGAGCGGTGGATCGCGTACTGCGCGCGAACGACCCCGTCGGTGTCCCCGGCTGCGGATGCGGCCTCGAAGTCGTCGATGAGATCGGAGTGGTGCTCGAGGGTTTCGGCCTCGTAGCGGGGGATCGCCCGATCGATGATGCGCTTGGACAGCTCGGCCTGCAGCCAGAAGATGTCCTCGATGTCCTGCCGGCTCATGGGCGAGACCAGGTAGCCGCGACGGGGGACCAGGTCCACCAGACCCTCGCCGCGCAGGGTGAGCAGCGCTTCGCGGACGGGGGTCACGCTCACGCCGAGGCTGGCGGCGGTCTCGTCGAGTCGGATGAAGTCCCCCGGCCGCACCTCGCCACTCATGATCCGGGTCCGGACGTGGTCGGCGACCTCCTCCGAGAGCTGGGGACGTTGTGCAAGTCGAGTGGGGGTCAAGTCCGCCACCTCTTTTCGGGAGAGAAGCGCCGTCGAGGGCGCGCGAATCCGACTGGGGAAATCAAATATATCCGAACTTGCGGCGGAATCTCAGTCGGGGGATCGGCACGGGAGCTCGGCTCGGCCAGAGCTGTGTCTTCGGCTCGGCTCTCGCAGCGCAAGTGGATCGAAAGTGAGCAAAGGGGCATCGCAAGTCAGCGAGGCAGCGTGCCCGGGGCCGGTTGTGCTGGCAGACCGCCCGGCGTCCGGCCGCCGCTGAACGTCCGGCCGCGTCCGGCCGCGTCAGCCGGGATTGCCGCGGAATCGCATGAGCCCCTGCGGGCCGGAGCCGCCTCGGGCGAGACTGGGCGCATGACCGATCCCGAGATCCGCCCCGCCGTCCGCAGCGAGCGCCGCGGCAACATCCTGCTCGTCACAATCGACCGCCCCGAGGCCCGCAACGCAGTGAACAGCGAGGTGAGCACCCTGCTCGGGCGAGCACTGCACGAGGCCGACACCGATCCCGAGATCCGCGCGGTTGTCGTCACCGGCGCGGGCGAGCAGTCGTTCTGCGCGGGCGCGGACCTCAAGGCCATCTCCCGCGGCGAGGACATCTTCCCCGCCGACAACCGCGAGTGGGGCTTCGCCGGGATGATGCAGCAGTACGTGTCGGTCCCGGTGATCGCCGCCGTCAACGGCACCGCCCTGGGCGGGGGCTGCGAGATCGCGCTGGCCTGCGACCTCGTGGTAGCCGCCGAGCACGCCGTCTTCGGCCTGCCCGAGGTCAAGCGCGGGCTCATCGCGGCCGCCGGCGGCGTGTTCCGACTGCCCGCCCAGCTGCCGCACCGCGTGGCGATGGAGATGATGCTCACGGGTGAGCCGATCACGGCCGCGCGGGCGCATGAGCTGCATCTGATCAACCGCGTCGTCCCCGCCGACCAGCTGCTCGATGCCGCGCTCGACCTGGCCGGGGTGCTCTGCGCCAACGCCCCGCTGGCCGTGCAGGCGAGTAAGCGGGTCGCACTGGGGATCCAGGACGGCGCGCGGCCGAGCGAGGTCGAGAAATGGCGCATCAGCGATACCGAGATAATCAACGTCATGACCTCAGAGGATGCCGCCGAGGGGCCGCGTGCGTTCGCCGAGAAGCGGGCCCCCATCTGGAAGGCCCGCTGACCCCCGCGCAACACCGACGAGCTGACTCCGGCCGCCAGGCTCACCGAATCGCCTTACCGGGCCCCACCGAACCGCGCGTGCCGGGCCAGTCGAAATCGCGCTCGCCGACACGCGAACCCCCACCCGTCGGCCGTGCGGGTGCGGACCCGCTGATGCTGTCATACCGTCGGCGCCATGACAGACGGATCGCGACGGATCATGGTCGAGGAAGAGCTACATCTGGTCGACCTGCGGACGAAGCTGCCGGCGAGGCGTGCAGCGGAGGTGATCGCCGAGGCCGGTGACGACCGGGTACGTGCTGCCCGCCACGGGGCGTTGGTGACCAGTCACTGCGGCGAGCACACCACGCTCGAGGATCTCGGGGCGGCGATCCGCGAGCGGCGGACGCAGCTGGCGGGGGTGGCGAACGGCCTGCGTACAGGCATCGTCGCCGCGGGTGCGCTCGGCTCACCGGGCGTGGAGCTGGCTCCAGACCCCGATGAGCCGGGGACCGCCCCCGGCCACGAGTTCCGCACCCGCGCCTCGGCGCGCTTCGTGGTGACGGTCGGGGTCGCGGACGCCGACGAGGCGCAGTTCGTGGCCCGCCGCGCGGTCCCGCACGCCCCGGTGCTGTTGGCGCTGGCCGCGAGCTCCCCGTTCCGGGCGGACGGCAGCGACTCGGGGTACGCCTCAGTGCGGTCGTTCGAGGCCCGGTGGTCGCCCGCGCACGTGTCGGCGTTCCGCACGGACACCGCGGACGGGGTGCTGGAGTCGGAGGATGCGCTGGTCGCCACGGGCGTGGTGGCCGACCGCGGCCTGATCGACGCGGATATTCGTCCGTCCGCCGACGGATCCGGGGTGGAGCTGCGGCTGTGCGACTCGTGCAGCACCGTGGAGACGATCGTGCTGGTAGCGGCGCTGTTCCGGGCGTTGGTGGACCGAGTGCTCGCCGATCCCGAGAACGCCTGGGTCGACCCCACCCCGGCCGTGCTGGCGGCCGCGTTCTGGCGCGCGGCCCGGTCCGGGCTCGAGGGAGACCTCGTCGATCCCGGAACAGGTAAGCCGCTGCCCGCGGGGGACGTGTGCGTGGCGCTTGTGGAGTCGTTGTCCGATCAGCTCGACGCGACCGGCGAGCGCGACCTCGTCGACGACCTGGTCGACGGCGCGCTGGGGGCGGGCTCGTCGGCCGCACGGCAGCGCGCGGCGCATCGGCGCAGGGGTCGTCGTGCCGACGTGGTGGCCGTGCTGCTGGCCGAGACGGTGGGCAGGATCAGGCCGCGAGCCACGGCGGACGACGGCGGGATGCGCTCGATGCTCGGCGCGTACTCCCCGCTGGGCGAGGCGGTGACGGAGGACGTCCACGACGAGGCGATCACCGAGGACGGCGCCCCGCGACCGCAGTACGTGGACGTGCTCAAAGCCGTCTCGGATCTGGGTTCGGCGACGATCCGCGAGCGCAAGGAGCAGGTCGACGCGGAGCTCCGGGATCGCGGCGTGACGCTCAAGGTGTACGGCGAGCCGGAGCCGCAGGTGTTCCCGCTGGACCCGGTGCCGCGGATCGTGCCGGCTGATCAGTGGGGGCGGATCTCGGCGGGGATCGAGCAGCGCGGCCGGGCGCTGGAGATGTTTCTGCGGGACATCTACGGCGATGGTGAGATCGTCAGCGCCGGGATCGTGCCGCAGGACGCGCTGGACCGAGCCCCGGGCTACCGGAAAACGGGCCGGGTCGTGCCGCCGGGGACGATGCGTGCGGCGGTGAGCGGTGTGGACCTGGTGTCGACGGGCTCGGGCGAGTGGGTGGTCCTGGAGGACAACCTGCGGATGCCGGGCGGGTTGGCCATGGCGGTGACGCTGCGCGAGCGCATAGTGGAGGCATACCCGGAGTTCGGGGCGCGCGGGGAGATCCACGACCCGGCTGAGGGGCTGGGCATGTTGCGGGAGACTCTCCAGGCCGCGGCGCCCGACGGCGTGGGCGACCCGTCGATCGCCGTGGTGGTGGCGCCCGACGAGGTCACGGCGCACGACCTGATCCACGCGGCCGAGGCCGTGGGCGGTGCGGTGGTGACCCCGCGGGATCTGGTCAGTCACGACGGGCGACTGTGGAGGGTCGACGACGACAACGACGACGAGCGCATCGGCGTCGACGTCCTCTACGTCCGGATGGACGAAGAGGCGCTTCTCTCCTCCTCGGGCGCGGACGGGACGGTCCTGCGGCGTGGCTTGCTCGGCGCGATCTCAGACGGCACCGTCGCGATGGTCAACGCTCCCGGCAACGGCGCGGCGGACGACAAGGCGATCTACGCGCTGGTGCCGTCGATCATCGACTTCTACCTGGGCGAGAAGCCGCTTATCGGCCAGGTCGATACTTTCCTGTGCGCGGACCCGCCGCAGTTGGAGCAGGTGCTGGACCGGCTGGACGAGCTGGTGGTCAAGCCGATCGACGGCTACGGCGGTTCTGACATCACGGTGGGCCCGGAGTGTTCGCCGCGGGAGTTGGACGAGCGACGGGCCGAGTTGCGGCGCCACGGTGAGCGGTTCGTGGCGCAGGAGGTGCAGGCGCTGTCGACTCTGCCTACGTTCGACGGGCGCGACCTGCAGCGGAGGCACGTGGACATGCGCGCTTTCGTCATGTTGCGCAACGGGCCGACCGGCGAGATCCACGCGTCGGCCCCTCCGGTGGCCATGACACGAGTGGCCCCGGCGGGCACGATGGTGGTCAACGCCTCGAGTGGAGGCGGTGGAAAGGACACCTGGATTCACCGTGCCTGACCCCGACACCATCGACATGACCGACACCGTTGACACGGCTGAAACCGTTGAGACGACTGACACCGTGGACGCGACCGAGACCTCGGACGTCACCGAGGTCACCGAGGAGACGGGCTCCCGCCAGCAGGCGGGCCCGCCGGATGACGCGGCCGGGGGGCCGGGCGAACTCCGGCACACCAGCTCCCCGTGCCTGTCCCCGGACGGTTTGCTTCTGGCGTGTGTGGTCACCGAACGCACCGGCTATCCGCGGGCGGTGCAGCGACCGCTGGGCCCGGACGGTTTCAAGGGCGCGGGGCCCGAACGGAACGTGGTGCTGCCCGTGGAAGGGCCGGTCCGCAGGGTCGCCTACTCGCCGGACGGCCGGTGGCTGGCGTGCGAGGTGGCCCCTGACGGTGGTGAGCGTGAGCGCATCTGGCTTGTCACCACCGATCCGGACGACCACCGTGCGTACGCATTGAATGCCCCGGGCGACGTCACCGAGCAGATCGTCTGCTGGGACGGGGGTCGGCTGGCGGTGACGGCCTTCGACGCCGAGGGCCAGGCCGAGGGCCGGCTCGTGGACCCGGAGACCGGGGAGATCACCGTCATCGATCGCCGGATGGGCGGGGCGCTCAAGCACTCACGGGACGGCGCGGCACTGTTCCGTGTGGGCGCCCGCGGGAATCGCGAGTTGCTGCGGATCATGCCGGACGGCCGGTGGTGGCCTCTGCTGCCCACGGACACCGGATCCACCACCGACGCCGGGGAGGTCCTCGACGCCGGCGGCGACGATCGGCCCATGCGCATGGTCGTACGCAGCGACTACTCGTCAGATCGCGTGGGGTTGCTAGAGGTGCGGGCCGATGAGTCCGGGACCACCTCGTGGCCGATCGCCTATCGCGCGGACGCCGACCTCGACCGCGTGGAGGTGAGCTACGACCGGCGCACGGCCGCACTGCTGTGGAACGTCCACGGGGGACTGTCCGAGATCGAGATCCTCGACCTGTCGCGTCGTCGGCCCCGGGTGATCGCCCGACCGCAGCTGCCGGAGGTCGTGGCCTCGGCACCCACCCTCACGGCGGACGGCCGACTGCTCGCCGTGACCGTGGAGAGTCTCGACCAGCCACCGCACGTGGTGATCTACGACGTGCGTCGTCGTTGCTGGATCGGTGAGTCGCCCGCGCAACCCGACCCCGGCCCGGAGCTGCTGCGGTTCACCGCACGTGACGGGCTCGAGTTGAGCGGGTGGCTGTACCGGGCCGATCCGGAGGGCGGGCCCGCGCCGACGGTGGTGCACCTGCACGGCGGCCCGGAGGGCCAGTCCCGTCCGGGATATGACGACATCGCCCGGCGGATGCTCGATGAGGGCGTCAACTATTTCAAGCCGAACGTCCGGGGTTCGACCGGCGGCGGCCGGACGTTCGGCCACGCCGACGACCGGTACGGCCGGTTCGCGGGGATCGACGATGTGGAGGACGCGTTGCTGCACCTCGTCGACGAGGAGATCGCCGATCCGGAGCGGGTGGTGGTCTCGGGCCGGTCCTACGGCGGCTACCTGGTCAACGCGACCCTGGTGCGGCATGCGGGTCGCTGGCGCGGCGGGATCGCCGCCTGCGGGATGAGCGACCTGCAGACCTTCTACCGTGACACCGAGCCGTGGATCGCGGCGGCCGCCTATCCCAAGTACGGGAATCCGCTCCAGGAACGTGAACTGCTGCGCGAGGTCTCCCCGCTGCGCAGGTTCTACCGGATTAACGTGCCGATGCTCTTCATTCACGGGGCGCACGACACGAACGTTCCGGTCAGCGAGACGAATCAGGCGGTCGAGGAACTGCGCTCGCGTGACGTACCGGTGGACGTGTTGTTGTTCGAGGACGAAGGTCATGAGTTCGTGAAATTGGCCAACCGGCAGTTGCTCGGTGACCGGGTGGTCCAGTTCTGTCAGGAGGTATTCGATGTTCGGGCGCAAGTCGACGGAGAAGAATGACCCGCCCGCTGAGGGCGGTTTGCAGGGCCGGCTCGTCCAGTGGCGGCGTCACATCCACGCCCATCCCGAGCTGTCGTACGAGGAGGAGCGCACGACCGACTTCATCGCGGGCGAGCTCGAGAAGATGGGACTGAAGCCCCACCGGTTCGATCTCGGCACCGGGTTGTGGTGCGACGTGCCCGCCGCGAAGGGCGCCACAGCGAAGGACGTGGTGGCCCTGCGCGCGGACATCGACGCGCTGCCCATGGACGAGGAGAGCGGCCTGGATTTCGCCTCACGTACCGAGGGGGTGGCGCACACCTGCGGCCACGACGCCCACACGGCGATGCTGCTCGGCGCGGCCGAACTGTTGGTCGCCGACCCGCCGTCCCGGCCCGTGCGGCTGATCTTCCAGCCGGCAGAGGAGACCATGCCAGGCGGCGCCAAGGACTGCGTGGAGGAAGGGGTGGTCAAGGACGTGGACCGCATCTTCGCCCTGCACTGCGATCCGCACCGGCGGGTGGGCGAGGTGGGCGTGACGGCCGGGCCGATCACCTCCTCCAACGCCAAGGTCCGGATCCGACTCGAGTCCGACGGTGGTCACACTGCGCGTCCGCACGAGACCCAGGACACCATCTTCTCTACCGCCGAGCTCGCCACCGGGCTCACGGCGGTCCTCGACCGTCGTCTCGACCCGCGCTCGGGCACCGTGCTGACCTGGGGCGCCCTGCATGCCGGTGGTGATGCCCCGAACGTGATCCCCGATCACGCGGAGCTGCTGGGCACGCTGCGTAGCGCGGACCGGGACGTGTGGGCGACGGTCGAGGACCTCGTGCGGGAAGCCGTCGAGGACCTCACCGCGCCCTACGGCATCCGCGTCGAACTCGAATACACGCAGGGTGTTCCGCCGGTGGTGAACGACGCCGACTGCGCGGATCTGGCCACCGAGGCGGTGCGCCGGGTGCTCGGGAAGGACGGTGTGGGCACCGCCGACCAGTCCAGTGGTGGCGAGGACTTCGCCTGGTACACCGAGGAGATCCCCGGCGTGTACCTGCGGTATGGCGTGTGGGACGGGAAGTCGGAGGAGACCGACCTGCACCACCCGGGCTTCATGCTCGACGAGTCGGCGCTCGAGCCGGGCGCCCGGCTGTTCGACGCCTTCGCCCGCCTCGACCGGGACGCGGGCGAGGGGAGCTGAGCCGTCCGCCGCGACGCGGAAGGACCCCCGCCGTGACCATCGTCGTGTTCGGTGTGAGCGGCTGCGGCAAGACGACATTCGGCCGTCAGATCGCGGACGTGGTCGGAGGCCCCTTCTTCGAGGCGACGACTTTCACAGCGCCGCGTCGATCGCCAAGATGCGTGGCGGGACCGGACTCGACGAGAAGGACAGGGCGCCGTGGCTGCGTCGGCTCAACGCGGTTGCTCGGGAGCAGGTCGATACCGCCGTCATCGCCTGTTCCGCCCTCACCCGGGTCTACCGGGACGTCCTGCGCACCGACGCCGCGGTGGAGTTCATCCACCTGGTGGTGACAGAGGAGCTCGCGCTGGATCGGCTCACGACGCGGGTCGGCCACTTCTTCCCCGCGTCGTTGGTCCGATCGCAGTTCGGGGTACTCGAGCCGCTCGGGCCCGACGAGCCGGGGATCACGCTCGACGGTGCCGCGCCCGTACCCGAGCTCCTCTCCCAGGCCCGGCGCCACGGACCTCGTCCACCGGACGATCTCACATGAGTTTCGTTGACTCGAGTGCTTCCTTGAGGTTGCGGTTGTAGCCGATCAGTGGCCGGCGGAGCACCAGTCCCAGCGCCAAGGCGGGCACGAGGAAGAGTGCGAGCCAGCCCAGGGATATCCAGAAGTCACCGTGATAGGTCCCGGCCAGCGCCGAGCGCATCGCGTTCATGGCGTGCGTCGCCGGCAGCCACGGGCTGATGGCCTGGAACCACCCGGGAAGGACCTCCAGCGGATACGCGCCCCCGGACGCGGAGATCTGGACGACGAGCAGGAGCACCCCGAGCGCCTTCCCGGCGTTCCCGAACGCCGCGACGAACGTGTAGATGAGCAGAGTAAAGACGAGGGACGTCATCCACCCCGCAAGGAGCAGCAGGAACGGATGGACCGGGTGTACCTGGACGAACAGGATGTTGCCGAGCGTGACCAGCGAACTCTGCAGGAATCCGATCAGGGCGACGATGCCGTAGCGACCGAGGTAGGACTGGGTGGGCGTGAGGGGAGCGCTGTCTGGCAGCGTGTCCTCGGGGACGTCGTCGCGGATCGAGACGGCGATCAGCAGCGCTCCCACCCACAATCCCAACACCGTGTAGAAGGGCGCCATCGCGGTGCCGAAGCTCTCGACGGGGAACACCGGCACGCGGTCGAGATCCACGGGAGCGGACAGCGAGGTGGCGAGTGTCTGTGCGTCGGTGCCGATCAGGTCGTTGAGGTCGCCGAGATCGCCGGAATCCATGGCCGTGGCCAGCGCCGATGCGAGTTCGTCGAACCGTCGGGCGGCATCGGTGAGCGAACCCGCCACCGAGGTGGTCGTCGACTCCGCTCGTGTGAGCGCACCGAGCAGTGAGTCGGTGTCGCCGGAGAGCGTCGTCCCCGTCCCGGACAGGTCCGCGCCGATCGATGCGATCCCGTCGTCAACCGAGGCGAGTGTGGTGGCGAGCTGATCCAGCTTCGGCTTGAGGCTGTCCGAGTACGCGGTCTCCGCGCCGCGGACGGCATCGCTCGCCTCGTCGATGAGGGCGCGGATCTCGCGCCGCGTGTTCTCGATGTTGGCGTTGTCCTCCGTCACCTGCGTGGCCGCGGCCTCGAGACGGTCGTGCAGCGCCTGCTGCTGTGCGATCGCGCCGTCGATCCTCGAGACGACCAGGTCGAGAGTGCCTCTGGCCACCTCGGGGGTCACCGGTCCGACCGTCGTGACCAGGGCGTCGCGCAGATCCCGGTACTGGTCGGTCTGCGTCTGCACCCTCTCCGCGAGCGCCCGGACCGCCGCCGCGGAGCTCTCCGACTGCGTATCGAGCGACGCGAACACCTCGTCTGCACGAGCCGACAACGCCGGGTAGCTCTCCGCGTTCGCGGTGAGAGCGGCCCCGAGGGACCCTGTCGCGGAATCCAGGGTCGACTTCAGCGACTTCGCCGCCTCCACTCCGCCGCCGATCGCCTCCGTGGTGTCGTCGAGCGCCCGGCCCGAGGCGATGACGGAATCCGAGGCACCGCTCACGAGCGGTTTGCTCGAGGCGATCAGGGACGTGAACATCGTCGCGGTGTCCGCCCCGGAGCGGAGCTGTGCCGCGACCGCACCGGCGTGTGCCTGGAGCCGGGAGAGGACGATCTGTGTGTCGGCATCGTTGAGATACTCGGAGAGCGTCGAGACGATGTTCAGTCCGGCTTCGCCGAGTGTCGCGGCGAAGGTCTCGTTGACCTGGGTGGCGACCTGACTCGCGCCCTGATCGGTGATCTTCGGCGAGAGGGCGTTCGTTTTCTCGTTGTCGTAGTAGTCGATCCCGATCCGTTCCGCGTCACCGGAGTAGAACGTCAGCATCTCTTTACTGAACGTCGGGGGGAGCACGATCGCGGCGTAGTACTTCTCCGACCTCGTGCCTCCGATGGCGTCTTCTGCGGAGGTGATCTCCCAGTCCAGGTTGTCGTTCGCGCGTAGCGCGGAGAGCACCTGGTCGCCGACGTTGATGCGGAGCGGGATGAGGTCGCTCTGATAGCCCTCGTCGGTGTTGGCCACGGCCACCTTGAGGTTCTGTGTGTTGTCGAACGGGTCCCAGCTCGAGATGACGTTGAACCAGGTGAACAGCGACGGAATCGCGATCAGTCCGAACAGGACGATCATCGCCATGACATTGCTCGTGGCCCGGCGCAGATCATGTCGGGCGAGCCGCCAGGTGTTTCTCATTCGGAGTCACCGCGTTGGTCGGGCTCGCCGGGCTGGTCGGCCTCGACGTCGGGCGTCGCCTGCGGCGACGCGCCCCCGGCGCGTGCGTCCGCGAGTGTCCGGCGCAGCTCCGCCTCCGGCATCCGACCCACCTCCGTGGCGAGCTGGAAACTCCGCTTGGTGTATTCGAGTGTCACCAGGACCAGGACGATGAGCAGGCTCCAGAGGACCCAGAATCCGAGGACCGTGGCCTTCCCGATCGGAGCCAGCCCTCCGACGAGCCCGATCAGCGCCACGCCCGCGATGCCGACCAGAGCGGTGAGACGCAACAGAGTCGGATAACGACGGGTGAACCGCTCCTCCTGACGTCTGATCGTGTTGCGGTACTCCTCGCGGTCCACCAGCGCGTCGATGAGCCGGGACAGTCGGTGGCGGCCGGACGCGATCTGCACGTCCTCGCTGACGAGCAGCCCCGTGTCGGCGATCCTGCGATTGAACAGCAGCGTGAGATTGCCCAGCCGCGGGCGAAGGAAGAGCCCGAGGGCGAACGCCAGCGCCACGTACACCGCGAGGACCGCCATGGAACGCCAGTAATGGCCGTCATAGAACCCGGCGAGCGTTTCCCGCAGCGCATTGATCCCGTACGAGAACGGGAAGAAGTTGTAGAGCGCACGGAAGAATCCAGGCATCACCTCGATCGGGTACAGGCCGGACGCACCGGGGATCTGCATGATCACGAGCAGCACGGCCAGTCCCTTGCCGACGAACCCGAAGGAGACCGAGAGCGCATAGATGATGCTGAGATACGCGAGGCCGATGAGCACACCGGTCCCGACAAACGCGAGGGCACTGGCCGCCTGCACGCCGATGAACAGGGTGCCGACGGTGACGATCAACGCCTGGACGATGCTCATAACGGCCAGTAGCAGCCAGCGTCCGAGATAGGCCTGGCGCGCGGTGATGCCCTCGACCCCCTTGGTATCGACCTCGAGTTTGAGGAGGACCACCAGGACGAAGCCACCGATCCAGAGTGCGAGGTTCACGAACAGGGGCGCCATCGCGGAACCGTAGTTGGCGACGGGGAAGACGGCGTGTTCCCGCACCTCGACCGGGGACACGAGGAACTGGCCGATCTGTTCGGTGTCCAAGCCCGTCACCGTCTGTAGCTGGTCCCATGCGTCGGCGGTGCCCAGGGCGAGCACATCGGTACGTACCTCCTCGAGTCCGGCCTGTGCGCCGGAGAAGTTGCCGTCGAGTGCGCCGAGTGCGGTGGACGCGGCGCCGAGTTGGTCTCCCAGCCCGGTGAGCAGGTTTTGCGCCTGCGAGAGCTGGGTACGTTGCGCGCCGAGTGCGGACGAGAGCCCGCCCGCGCTCGCGGACAGCGTGGACATGGAGTGGCCCAGCTCGGGGAAGGTCTGCAGGAGCACACCGCGGAGGGAACCGGCCGACGTGGCCGCACCCTGCACGGCGGAGTCGAGACCGTCCGCGGACTCCTCGATCGCCGAGGTCGCGGCGGCGGTATCTGTGGCCAGTCGCCGTAGCTCGTCGAGCAACTCCTCGTCGGCTGTGAGGCGGTCCTGCAGCGCCGTGACCGGGCCGCTCAGTTGCTGCGCGACGTCGGACCCCGGACCGGACCGGTCGCGGAGCGAACGCAACTCCGCGAGGGCATGGGTCCGCGCCGCGATGACCGCAATGACGTCGTCGATCGCGGAGCCGACTCCGGCCTCGGCCTGCCGTATCTCCGAGGACAACGTCGTGATCGATGCGTTCAGTCGCGCCGACGTCTCGGCGAGCAGCGTCACCCCCGACGTGTAGGCACCGGTCACCGAGTCGGTGACCGTGATCAACTCCTGCTGGGTCTCGGTGACGATCTCCTGTGCCTGGTTGACGGCGGTCTGGACGTCGCCGAGAGTGTCGTCGACCTTGCCGAGCGTGCCCTTCGCCGCGTCCAGCCGATCCTGGGCCTCGGCGAGGGTGCTGCGCAGCTCGGTGATCCGCTCGTGCGCGGATTCCACCGTGCCGACAGCGTCGTCGAGGGCGTCCAGGGTGTTGCCCTGCGCGTCGCGCAACCGCCCCTGAGCACTCCTGCCCGCGTTCTTCAGCTCCCCCGTCACGGCCTCCGCCACCACGGAGACGAACATGCTGTTGATCTGACTATCGAGCGTCGAGGCGCCGGCATCGGTGATCTTCGGGGCGACCGCGTTCGCCTTCTCGTTCACGTAATACTGCAGATTCGGACGGGTGAAACGGCCCGAGGTGACGCTGGTGAAGTCGCGGCTGAAGTCCGCGGGGATGACGATCGCCGCATAACTGTCACCGGTCTTGACGGACTCCATCGCGTCGTCCTCGTCGAGGAAGTGCCAGCCGAGTTGATCGTTGGCCTCGAGTTGGTCGACGACCTGGTCACCGACGTTGACGTCGCCGGTCGCCTCGGTGGAGGCACCCTCGTCGAGATTCACCACGGCGACGTCGATGCTGCGGGTGCTTCCGTACGGATCCCAGAAGCCGGCGATGTTCAACCACGCGTAGAGCGACGGGGTGATCATCATCCCGATCAGGATGATCCACGCCTTGCGCACGCGCCCGAGTCGCCTGACGTCACGGCTGAACACTCGCCACGCGTTGCCCATCACACCTCCGTGCGGATCGCTCCGGACCTGAATCATCGATCGGCTGCAACCTTAACGGGGCCTTCCGGATTCAGCGCCCCGTCCGGCTCACCGGACCGTGATGGCCGCGTCCCCGGCGGGAACGAGCTCGCCGATCACCGGCGCTCCGGGGACCTCCCCGGCCACGAGCAGACCGCCGGAGGTCTGGGCGTCCGCGAGCAGGAGCAACTCGTCCTCACCGACGTCCGAGGCGAGGTGTGGGCGCACCCAGTCGAGGTTGCGCCGCGTCCCGCCGCTGACGAACCCGTCGGCCAACGCCTGCCGCGCTCCGTCCAGGTACGGCACCGCGGCCGAGTCGATCACGGCCGAGACGCCGCTGGCTCGGGCCATCTTGAACAGGTGGCCGAGCAGGCCGAAACCGGTGACGTCGGTCGCGCAGACGATCCCGGCGGCCAGGGCGTCACGGGCGGCGACGTCGTTGAGGCGGGCCATTGTCGCGATCGCCTCCTCGCTCACCGCTCCGGTGTTCTTGTGCCGACTGTTGAGCACTCCGATCCCCAGCGGTTTGGTCAGCGACAGCGGCACGCCGGCGCGGCCGGCGTCGTTGCGCAGCAGACGGTCGGGGTCGGCGATGCCGGTGACGGCCATGCCGTACTTGGGCTCGGGGTCGTCCACGCTGTGCCCGCCGGCGACGTGGCAGCCCGCGCTCCCGGCGACGTCCTGGGCACCGCGCAGCACCTCGCCGGCCATCTCGTAGGGAAGCACGTCCATGGGCCAACACAGCAGGTTGATCGCCACGATCGGCGTGCCGCCCATCGCGTACACGTCGGACAGGGCGTTGGCCGCGGCGATCCGCCCCCAGTCGTAGGGGTCGTCGACGACGGGGGTGAAGAAGTCGGCGGTGCTGATCACGGCCTGACCCCCGGCGATCCGCACGGCGGCCGCGTCGTCGCCGTCGTCCAGGCCCACGATGAGCTCGGCCGCCGGGTCGTGGACGGGCGCGCCGACGAGTCCGGCGACTACGGACTCGAGCGCGCCGGGCGGGATCTTGCACGCGCAGCCGCCGCCGTGGGCGTAGGAGGTGAGTCGGGCGGGAACGGGAGCGGAGGTCATGGCCCAGACCATAGTGACATCGACGGGGGTGCGCCGCCTGTTGCATCGGCAGCGCGTGGCGCGGTTGACTCAGGTGTCGGCCATGGTGCTTACTCGTTCGTGAGGGAGGCGTCCGGGTACCTGGTGGTCCCCGCGGTCTTCAAAACCGACGTGACCGAGTATCTCGGTCAGGCGGGTTCGATTCCCGTCCGCCTCCGCCAACAGTTCTCGCCCGTCCTCGACCCGGCCACCGCGAGTGGGCGGCCCCGGTCGGCGGGACCGGGACCGGGGAAGAGGAGCGGGCCATCACAGAGCAGTCCACAACCGGCGATCCCCGTCGGCGCGTGCCCTCCACCGACACCGTACTCCGCGACCCGCGCCTGGCCGACTCGCTCGCCGGGCTGGGTCGCGAGCTGGTCAAGGCACGGATCCGAGACGCTCAGGGCCGGGTACGTGCCGGCGACCTGACCGCGTACGAGATCGTCGACGCCGTGCTGTCAGGGCTGCCGGCGGCGCCGGTCTCGCTCACCCGCGTCCTCAACGCGACCGGGGTGCTGCTGCACACCAATCTCGGCCGGGCACCCCTGTCGGAGGCCGCGGTGCGGGCGCTCGCCGAGGCGGCCGGGACCAACGACGTGGAACTGGACCTGGCGACGGGACGCCGCGGCAGGCGGGGTCGCGGAGCGCTGGGCGCCCTGCGCGTGGCGGTCCCGACGGCCGGGGACGTGCACGTGGTGAACAACGGTGCGGCCGCCCTCGCGCTGGCCGTGACGGCGCTGGGCGGCCCGGGGCGCACGGTGGTGATCTCGCGCGGCGAGATGGTCGAGATCGGCGACGGTTTCCGCCTGCCCGAGCTGCTCGAGTCCACGGGCACGCGCCTGCGGGAGGTCGGCACGACCAACCGCGTGAACGCCGACGACTACGCCCGCGCGATCGACGACACCACCGCGTTCGTCCTCAAGGTGCACCCGTCGAATTTCGTGGTGAGCGGCTTCACCTCGTCCGTCCCGCCCGCCGACCTCCGCGATCTCGGCGCGCCGCTGGTCGTCGATATCGGGTCGGGTCTGCTCGCGCCGCATCCCGCGCTCCCCGACGAGCCGGACATGACCACCACACTCGCGGCGGGCGCGGACCTCGTCACCTCGAGCGGCGACAAGCTGCTCGGCGGCCCGCAGGCCGGGATCCTGGCCGGCGACGCCGAGCTCGTCCACCGCCTGCGCCGCCACCCGCTCGCCCGCGCGCTGCGGGTCGACAAGCTCACGCTCGCCGCGCTCGAGGCGACGCTGCGGGGACCGCGCCCGCCCGTCGTGGTGGGGCTCGAGGCCGACCACGTCG